>CAZGKH010000006.1:0-24673 GCA_964525665.1 uncultured Anaerolineae bacterium
AAGACGGCCTTCATAGCGATCTTGTCCATCCCCAGGGCCGAGCCCAGCACCCCTGCCCCTACGTAAGGCAGATCGGCCAACTCTAGCAGGCCCTGCACTGTGCCATCCTCTCCATAGGGACCGTGCAAGACAGGGAACACGACGTCAACTTGAGGAAACCCTTTCTCGCGAGTACCCGGCACCAGGTCACGCCTACCTCTAACCACTAGCTCCCGCGCCCCGGGTTCAGCCTGTTCCGCGTCCCCGCCTGCGGAAGAGGCAGAGGGGGGAGACTTCAACAGCTTCATCGGCTCACCGCTGGTCAGCCAGCGCCCCTTTTTGGTGATGCCGATGGGGATTACCTCGTACTTCTCTTTATCCATGGCGTTCATTATGCCTTGGGCAGAGACCAATGAGACCTCGTGCTCACCAGATTGCCCTCCGAAGATAACACCCACCCTGAGCTTCTCACCCATTCCACTCTCCTACCAATTCGATCTCCAATTCCAGCTCAATGCCAAATCGCTCCTGCACCTGCTCCTGAGCCAGGTCAATGAGGGCCTTAACATCAGCCGCCCTAGCCTCGCCCACATTAACGATGAAATTAGCGTGTTTTGGCGAGATCTGTGCGCCTCCGATGCGCGTCCCCTTGAGCCCTGCCTGTTCGATGAGGAATCCGGCTGGATACTGCTTCGTCCGTTTGAAAACACTGCCGACGCTGGGCTCTGTGGGCTGACTCGCCTCTCGACGCCGCGTGTAATCGGCTATCTTCTTCGCGAGGGTCTGGGCAGGCTCCGGGCGCAACGCGAACTCCGCCGAGAGTATGACCTCTTGCTCGCCCAACGCCGCGTGTCCCCTGAACCTGCTCGTCCTGTAGCCAAAGTCCATCTCCCTGGCGGATAACTCGCGCACCGTCCCGTCGGCGGAGAGCACAGTGGCCTTTCTCGCCACATCAACGATGTAGCCGCCGTAGGCTCCGGCGTTCCCCACGATAGCCCCTCCGACCGAGCCGGGGATGCCCACAGCCCATTCCAGCCCCCCCAGGCCCTGTCGCGCGCTCTCACGGGCCAGGTCTCCCAATAATGACCCACTCTCAGCGTACAAAACTGCGTCCGACCCACCCGTGCGCTCGAAGCATATATTCTGACCTCTATTCTCTATCACAAAGCCGCGGATGCCCTTATCGGCCACCAGGATGTTAGTGGCCTGGCCGATGACCAAGTAGGGCATGTCATATTCTCGCACTAGCGTGACAAGATCAACCAGTTCTTGCGCGCTCGCGGCCACGATGTAGAAATCGGCTGGGCCACCGATGCGAAAGGAGGCATTTAGGGACATAAGCTCATTGGGGCGCACTCTGCCATCCAGCGCGCTTGTTATCTCTTCAAGCAGCTCTTCCCTCAAAGACAGTCCTCCCATCCTACCATCTGGAGGAGTCATCTACCACCACACCAACTCCCCTTTGACACGTTCCTCTCTAAAAGCCATCAAGAGACCCACCATCAAGCCTAATGCACCAGCTACGCCGACATTCCACAGCTTGTTGGGACGGATGGGCTCCTTCGGTTCCATTGCCGAAGCGATCACCTTCGGCTCGGCAGCAAACTCTTCATTTTGCATCTTGTCAGCCAGGGTCATATAGCTCTCTTCAGCTTCGATCCTTGCCACAATCAATCTCTCCAGTTCAGGCCCTTTCTCCGCCATGATCTTTTCTCGCTGCGAGATATCGGCGGAGAGTTCCTCGATGCTACTAGCCAACTCCTCCTCTTCGGTTTCAAAAGCCGCAATCGCGGCATCCAGCGTATCCACCGCTTTCGCGGACAACTGGTCCATACTGGCCGAGATGAGAGCTTTCCTCCCTTCCAAGATCGAGATGATGGTGTCGAGAATTGCCATTTGCTGACTGGAACTGATATCCTCCGTGGGTAGGACAAGAGCCTCAATATCTATCCCCATGGCTGATTCGGTTGCCCCGCTCTCCAGGAAGTCAGTTATAAGTGAAGTCATCAGCTCAGGAGAGGCGATACTGCCTCCCTGCTCGACAGCGTCTCTGAGATTGCTTGCCTCCTCAAGCGCCGACTCGATGTTCTCCATGGTTGTTTCATATCGCTCGATTACCTGCTGATCAACTTGCTGCTCCATGAGCAGAACTTGGATTGGGAATATGTCACCCTCGGACTCTTTCGATACCTGTTGCAAGAGATTGATGACGAAAGGAGAAATGGTCTTCGCAGAAGCGCCGGTATCGCCTCCCATTATGGTCGCTCTGAAGGTATTCGCCTCTTCGATGTTTTGTTTGATTCCGTCTTGCCTTATCTGGTAAGCACTCAACCGCTCTTTATCGGCTTCCAGGTTCTCTTCGGCGGTGCCGAATCCAAAGAGTCCAAATCCGTATTCCTCTTCAAAGGCATTCAGCGCCTCATTAGCAATTTCCAAGTTCTGCTCAGCGGTCTTGAGTTGCTGCCCCTCCTTCAACTGGGCTGCTGAGATCTGTTCAACGGCGAAATCCGCCCACGTGTTGGCTATGAGCGCGCCTCTTTGAGGTGTATCGGAACGCGCTGTGATACGGATCATGTTTGGTCTCTCGGCCACCTCGACGTCGTGAATGAGCCCTTCAGGCACCTGCCCTCCAGGAAAAATGGGATTCCTGGTACTGAGGGATGCGACCACTTGCCCTTCAACCTCATCGCTCTTGATCAACGAGGCAATAGGAATCGAGGGGCTCAACTGAGGCACAGATAGGATAGCCGTGGCTTCATAAGTGGGCGGTATGAAAAGATTGATGATAGCTGCCACAAGCATTGCCAGCAGAGTGAGCACCAGGATCAATCCCAAATGCCTGGCGATGGCGTCAAGGTACTCATTTATATCCAACTTGTCCCTCCTGACTGACATTCACTGTCGGTGGGGCAAACTATCGGATCCACCGACTACATTGGGGATCCAGGGTACTTGTTAGTGAGTGCTATGCCTTCTCCCCTCAGCCAAGACTTGTTCCCCGACTTTATACCCATCCCCTGCTCCTAAGGTGATGAGCACATCACCGGGCTCCAGGTGATCGAACAGGTGCTCGGCGGCCTCGTTCAGGTCAGGAACATAGAGAGCGTCGGGATGCTTCATGCGGGTTACGATGTCGGCCGCGCTCACCCCCAGGTCGTCGAACTCGCGAGCAGCGTAGATATCGGTCACGACCACGTGGTCGGCGTCGGCGAAGCTTTCGGCGAATTCGCCCAGCAGGGCCTTGGTGCGGCTGTAGGTGTGGGGCTGGAAGACGGCCCAGATGGTTCGCCCCGCATAGCGTTCCCGCGCAGTCCGCAGGGTAGCTTGTATCTGGGTAGGGTGATGGGCGTAATCGTCAATGACAATTATCTCGTTCGCCTCGCCCTTCACCTCGAAGCGCCGCTGTACTCCGCGATAGTTTCGCAGCGTCTCCCCCGCCCCTGTCAGATCCAGGCCCAGACTATGGGCAACGGCCAGCACTGCCAGGGAATTCTGCACGTTGTGCAGGCCAGGGATGCGCAGAGCAAACTCACCAACCGCGTGCCCATCATGCAGAGCAACGAAGTCGTGCCCGCCCAACTCGTTAGGGCGGACACCTACCGCCCGCCAATCCCTCCCCTTGCCCAACCCGTAAGTGACGACCTCACTCCCCTGAGTTCCCCTGAGTTCCTCTAAGATCCCTATCACTCTTTCCTCGTCCCCACATCCGATAACACACCCATCGGCAGGCACCAAGCGCACGAACTCTCGAAAACTCTCCTCCAAGTCATCAAGTTCAGGATAGCAATCGGGGTGATCCATCTCAATGTTGGTAACAACGGCCATCCTGGGTCTTAGCCCCAGAAATGTGCGGTCATACTCGTCGGCCTCAATGACGAAATGCTCTCCCCGCCCGGCTCTGGCATTCGTCCCTAGGTTTTCCAAAATACCGCCGACTATGAAGGTCGGGTCTAGATCAGCCTCGGTCAGCAGGAGGGCGATCATGGCCGTAATCGTTGTCTTGCCATGAGAGCCGGCCACAGCGATGCCAAAGCGACCTTCCATCATGCGCCCCAGAATCCAGTCCCGCTTGACGATCGGGATGCCCCTGGCACGGGCGGTTGCCATCTCTGGGTTGTCCGCTGGTATGGCCGAGGATATAACCACCAAGTCAGCATCGCCCACGTTCTCCGCTCGATGGCCTTGATGGATGGCGGCTCCCTGGGCCGCCAGGGCAGCGGTGATGGGCGAGAGTTTCAAATCGGAGCCCGAAACACGACGCCCCTCTTCCAGCAACACCTTGGCGATAGCCGATAGGCCGATGCCGCCGATACCGATTAAGTGAACACGAGCGTTCTTCATGCCGAACACTACCTGACAACCCGCGCCATTACCATGAAGACGGCGAGAAAAGGCAAGAATGGCCGCAACAAGGCGAGCGGCAATAAAGGGATAAGGTTTTTCGCAAGGTCGGTGAGAGGCCTCTGGAACTGAAGGAACTTTATTGGATAACCATACCTGTCCAAGAAATACCACAGGCTGCCTACAATCAAATAGCCATTCAACAACCCGGTCATCAGGGCGAAAAAAACACCTTTGAGCCCCTTAGGAGGCTTGCCTTCGAAGGCCAAGGTCTCGCCATGATAGGAAACAAAGCCCACAAAAACTATGACGAGGATATAAAAACTAGCCCAAATCATTCGACCTGTTGTGTCGGCGGTACTGGGAATGGCAAAGCCGGCGGTAGCTGCAGCGCCAGTCACTAACCGAGGTAACCAATCCTCGATGCGAGACAGACCAAATAGGAGCACTACTAAGACAGTGGTCACCCCCAGTTCCTTCAGAAAGCCACGGACGATGCCGATTAGGGCAAAGAATATGAGTAGAACTCCCCACAACACTTCTAGGGGCTGCAAAGGCAATCTCCTCTCTCGAACCGGCAGAACCTTACAGGCTAATTACGCTTCGGCCGTGTTGATATTTGCAGGCCAAGGACGATCAGGATGATCACGAAAACCAACACCACTGTTGTCATGTTCTTGTTCAGCAGGTCAATCACACCGCCAGTAGAAACGCGGATGGTCGTTTCAGGTGTAGGTAAGTGCCTTGGAGCCAGGAAGTAGGCAACTAGATAGCCATTCACCCCAGCCAAAACGGTACCTGACAATCGTTGAAATGTTGTTTTTGGAGCGGCAAGGAAAACTCCTGCCAGAAAACAAAAGACTAGAGCCACCAGGACGAAGACAGCCGTCCCCAGCATCAAGCGGTCAGAGTCGGTGGTAATGAGCGGTGCCAGGCTATCCACCTTCGCAAAGACGTCAGTTGGGTCGTCAGCGAGTAAGCCACCTTTGAGACTAAACATAGCCATCTTGTAGAATCTGTTCACCCAAGGCGCCAGAGAAGACGTGCCCCACCTTCCCGCGATGATGGCCAGGACAATGCCAATCGAAGTCAGCAGTTCCCTGTAGACGCCCCGTCTTGAGCCCATCAATCCAAACAGGGCAACAAAGCCTATGACCAGATAAATCTGATTCAAATCAATCATGGCAAATCACTAACTCGCTGCAGTTCCTGAGCAATACGCTGGGCTGCCTTGGGCCGAGCCAGGGCTCGTGCTTGGGCGCTCATATTTGTCAGTGCATCACCAGACAGAAGCGACAATATCGTCGGAAGCAACCCCCTGTTAAGATCGGCATCGGCGATCTTAACCGCAGCGCCACGACTGACCAGGTAATCGGCGTTGAGTTCTTGGTGTTGGCCGGCGTAGGGATAGGGCACCAAGATGCTGGGCAAACCTAAGGCCGGAAACTCACCCAGGGTCGCTGCACCAGCACGGGCCACCGCCAAGTCCGCCGCAGCTAAAGCGCTGGGCATCTCATCATGCAAATAGGAATACGCCCGATAGCGGCTTCGCAGCCGTGCGGGCAACTGAGCCCCGTTCTCCATCACCCGCTCGGCGTCCGTAAGGCCGCAGATGTGGATGATCTGACAAACCTCTAGCAGGCGCTCCAGGCCCTGGCTCAAAGCCAGGTTGATGCTGTGAGCGCCGCGGCTGCCGCCGAAGACGGTGACGGTCTTCAGACCCTCCTCCAAGCTAAAAGCTCTCCGGGCCTCGGCTTTATCGGTGGTGAAAAACTCGGCCCGCACAGGGTATCCCGTCGTCACGACCTTGCTTTGGTCGAAGTACTTCGTCACCTCCGGAAAAGAGACTGCTACCCGCTTCGCCAAGCGGCTCAAGGCACGGACGGCCAGGCCCGGCTCCAGATCGGGCAACAACACCAACAGCGGCACTCGACGAAGCCAGGCGGCCGTAGCCACGGGCGCGCACACGTATCCCCCTGTGACCAAGACCACATCGGGAGAGAAATCACGCACGATGCGCAGCGATTGCGCGAATCCTCTCGTCATTTTGAAGAGATTCCTGGCCACAGTCCAGGGCGCTAGGCCGCGCAAGCCTCCTGCCGAGATGGCCGCGAAGGGCACCCCCTCTTGCGCAAATCGGCTGACAATACCCTCCTCCACCCCGCCCCGGCTGCCCACGTACAGGAACTTGCGATTTGCAATTTGCGATCCCAAAGCTTCAACGACGGCGAGAATTGGATATACGTGGCCGCCCGTCCCGCCGCCCGAAATCATAACGCGCACTCTCCGACCTTTCTTCCAATTTACCCCTGGAGATACCCAGGAGCAAGCCGACACCGGTCATGGAGACAGCCAACGAGGAGCCGCCGTAGCTAACAAAGGGCAAGGGTATGCCCGTGAAAGGCAGGGTGTTGGTAGTCACAGCGATGTTGATCAAAGCCTGAAAGATCAACCAACAAGTCAGACCCGTAGCCAGAACAGTACCGAAATCATCAGTAGCTTCCAGGGCTATCTGGAAGCCCCGATAGGCAAGAGCCGCAAAGAGCGCCACCACCAGCAGGCAGCCAATCAAACCCAACTCCTCGCCAAGCACAGCAAAGATGCTGTCATTGTGGGCCAGCGGTAAAATGCCCAGTTTGAAGTCTCCGTTCCCCAGGCCAACCCCGGATAACCCCCCAGCTTTTAGCGCGGACAGGTTCTGTTGAACATGATAGTTCACTTCACCACCAAAAAGCGATGCCAGGTAAGCCTGGATTCTTGCTAGCGCATGTGGCGATCGGCGGATCAAGAAAGCAAAGGTGGCCCCGCCAAACATGAAGCTGATAGCCAATTGAAGGAGATCGGCTCCGGCGACGAAGAACATGGCTACAGCGGTGACCACGATGAGGATGGCTGTGCTGAAGTCCGGCTGCATCACGATCAGGCCCGCCAATACCCCGATGAGAATGGCAAAGGGAATGAGGCCATAGGTCACCACCTGCAGTCTCTCCCCCTTGGACGAAAGCCAATGAGCGACATAGATGATGATGATCAGCTTGGACAGCTCGCTGGGTTGCACCGATCCCCCAAAGAGAGCACGTACAGCACCAAACCTCTCTTGGCCCACGATCAGGAGAAGTGCCAACAGAAGCAAAGTGCCGGCCATCAGCGGAACAGAGAAGCGTCGCCAGGTGTGATAATCAATACTCATCATCACGATCATTCCAGCCGTACCCAACAGAGCCCAGATGACCTGCCGGCCGAAGAAATAGGTCGGTTGATCAAATACTGCGTAGCCGAAGTCGAAGCTAGCGCTGTAGACCATCATCAGGCCAATGAGGAGCAAACTGGCCAAGACGATAATCAACGGGTAATCAATCCTCTTGGTGAATTCTCGGCTGTATACTGTCATCTCTCCCTCCCCTCCATAAGTTGTACTGAGATTGGGCAAGGTCTCTGACCGCAGCCCCGTAGAGAAATCCGCAAATCCTGCCCATCCGTGTTCTCAAAGAGCCCTCACGAGCTTGCGGAACCACTCGCCTCGCTCGACGAAATCGCTGAAGGCATCGAAGCTGGTGCCGCCCGGTGAAAGCAACACCACGTCGCCCGGCTTCGCCTCCCTCGCCGCCACCTCAACCGCTTCACCGAGGGTTTGACAGCGATGAACAAAGTCCCTCGAAACCCAAGACCCAGAACCCGAAACCCGAATCGCTTTCTCGATGATCGGGGCCGCTTCCCCAAACAGGATCAGGCTCCGCACTTTCTGCAGCGTAAGTCGCGCCATCTCATTCCAGGGGAGGTGCTTATCACGCCCCCCAGCCAAGAGAACGATGGGCTGATCGAAGGATCGCAGGGCCGCAACGGTGCGCTCCGGCGAGGTAGCGATGGAATCGTTGTAATAGCGCACTCCCCCCATCTCTCGCACCAGTTCCAGGCGGTGCTCTACCCCTTCGAAAGTAGTGGCCACGTTGGCCATAGCCTGCCGAGAGGCTCCGGCAACTGCCGCTATGGTGCAGGCAGCCAGGACGTTCTCTAAGTTGTGCTGCCCCAAGAGCTTTATCTCATCTGTGAAGCAGATCCGCTGTTCGGTATCCCCCAGCCTCAGAATGATTTCGCCGTCTCGCAGGAATGCCCCCTCCTCCATCTCCTCGTTCAAACTAAAACTCAGGATTTGAGATTTGAGATTTGAGATTTGAGATTGGATATTGGATATTAGGTCGTAGCCCAAGACACATACATCCCCCGGCTGCTGAAAGCGCAGGATGTTGAGCTTGGCCGCGGTGTAGGCTTCCATAGAGGGATGGCGATCCAGGTGGTTGGGTGTGATGTTGAGAATGGCAGCAATGGGCGGGCTCCACTCCATGATCTCCAGTTGGAAGCTCGATAGCTCCATCACTACTTTATCGGTCGGCTCGATCTCCCCCAGGTATACGCTAAGGGGCCGTCCGATGTTCCCCCCAATCCAGGTGCGGAAGCCACTGGCCTTCAGCATCTGGCCCACCAGGCTCACGGTGGTCGTCTTGCCGCTAGAGCCGGTGATGGCGACGATTGGCGCCGGACAAAGCTGAGTAAACAGCCTGGTCTCGCTGCTGATAGGAATGTCCCGCCTTTTGGCCTCTACGATGATGTGAGCATCCGGCAGCACGCCAGGACTGAGGAAAAGAACATCGGTCTGGTCCAAGACCTCCCCTGGGTGACCACCAAGCACGAAGTGGATGGGAGCCCCTTTTAGCTTTGCAATGTTCTCCTGTAACTCCTCCTTGTTTTTAAGATCGCTGACCGTAACGACGGCCCCCTGCTCGGCCAGGAACCTGGCCAGCGCTGTCCCCTCCCGCGCCAGTCCGATGATGGTCGCTCGCTTCCCCTTAAAGTCCATGAGAACCCCGCTCACACCGCTGGTGCCCTTCGACGAGCTCAGGACGCAGGCGGATTGCCCCACAGCGCCAGGGCCACACCCATCATGGCCGCCAAGATGGCCATTAACCAGAAGCGCTGCGTCACCTGCGTCTCGGACCAACCTAAGAGCTCAAAGTGGTGATGCAAGGGCGTCATCTTGAAGATTCGCCGGCCCTGACCATATCTGATCCTGGTGAATTTGAAATAGGCCACTTGCAGTATGACCGATAGCGTCTCGGCCACGAAAACGGCGCTGATGATGGGCAAGAGCAACCACTGCCCCGTCATCAGAGCCACCACTGCCAGGGTCGCCCCTAGCGCTTCCGAACCCACATCGCCCATGAACAAATCGGCGGGATAAGCGTTATACCACAGGAAGGCCAGGATTGTCCCAGCCATGGTGAAACAGAAAGCCAGCAACCAGCCCTGATCCTGCAAGTAGGCGATGATGCCGTAACAGACGAAGCAGAGGGCAGCGATGGAGCCCGCCAAGCCATCCAACCCATCGGTCAGGTTGACGGCGTTGGAGTAACCGACGATGAAGAACACGGCGATGGGCAACCACAAAAGCCCGATGTCTATTTTCTCGGCTATCCCCGGGATGGCCATACTATGAAGGTCGGGGGGGCCGAAATGGAGAACGAGGGCCGCGATCGTAGCCAGCACTAACTGGATGACGAACTTCCAACGGCCCAGGATCCCCTCTCCGTTGCGGTAGCCTCGCACCCCAGCCCAATCATCAAGTCCTCCCAACAAGCCAAAACCGAGCATGACCCCCAGCGGCACCAGGATAGAACGGCCGAGGAAAACAGCTCGCGCCACCCCCAACTTGTCTAGCAGCGTCTGGCCAAAGGAAGTGCCGGCCAGTATTTCGGCAAATCCCGCAGCTAAGACGATGAGAGAGGCAGGCATCAAAATCATCAGCCCCCCCATGGTTGGGGTGCCAGTTTTCGTCTGGTGGGAGCTAGGGCCGTCGAAGCGGATCTGCTTACCGATGCGGTGGCGTTTCAGGTAAGCGATCAGCGGATTACCCCAGATAACAGAAAACAGGAAAGAAAAAGCGCCCAGAGCTAATGCATAAGCCATTTGTCAAATCTCGAATATCCAATATCCAATCTCTAAAATCCAATCTCAACTAGCTATTGGATGTCGGGTATTGGATATTGCCAGTGCGGCGACGATCTCTTCCATTTTCATGCCACGAGAGCCTTTTACCAGGATTATGTCACCAGGAGCGACGATCTCGCGCAGGCGGGCGATGGCTCCCTCGTTGTTCTCCTCTATGATAACCTTTTCTGCTTCCATGCCCCAGGCCAGAGATGCTTCAGCGATGAGTCGTCCACGCTCTCCCACGGTGATGAGCACAGCCACCACATCCAGGGCCCGGCGACCCACCTTTCGATGTCCTTCTTCTTCGTAGGGCCCCAGTTCCAGCATGTCACCCAGCACGGCGATCTTCCGTCCATCCAGTTCCTCAACCAGGTTGAGGGCGGCGATGGTGGAGGCAGGGCTGGCGTTGTAGGTGTCGTCCAGGATAGTTGAATCTCGCAGACCGGGCACAACCACCAGGCGCAGTTGCGCCGCTCCTCGCAATCCATCTATAATCTCCTCCCAAGATTGTCCCTCGACCAAACCCACGGCAGCAGCGGCCAGGGCTGTGTGTACACTATGCCGCCCCAGCACCGGCACTTTGGCATAAATCGTCTCAGAGCCGTGATGGAAACGGAATCGAATGCCTTCCAGGCCCTGGCTTTCGATCTGGTTGGCCCACAGGTCACAGGTTTGATCCAGGCCATAATAGAATACATTGGCCTTGGTATTGGCTGCCATCCGGCGCACCCTGGGGTCGTCGCCGTTGAGGATGGCTACGCCGCCCGATGAATTGGGGGGCAGAGCTTCTACCAACTCCGCCTTGGCCTGAGCGATGCACTCGATAGTGCCCAGTCGCTCCAGGTGGGAAGGGCGTACGTTGGTGACAACGCCGATGTGGGGGCGGGCGATGGCCGCCAGCTCCGCAATCTCCCCCAGATCGTACATGCCCATCTCCAGGACAACCCGCTGGTGGCTCGGCTCCAGCTTCAAAAGCGTCAAAGGGAGACCGACCTCGCTGTTGTAGTTTCCCTTGCTCTTCAGAGTGTTAAAGCGCTGACTGAGAACACCGCCGATCATTTCCTTGGTGGTGGTCTTGCCTATGCTGCCGGTGACGCCCACCACACGAGGAGTGTGCTTGCCGCGCCAGTAGGCCGCCACTTGCTGCAGGGCCTTCAGGCTGTCCTCGACGAGGAAGCAGGCTGGAAATTGGAGGTTGGAGGTTAGAGATTGGAGACTAGAAGTTGTAGATTGGAATGATGCTTGTCTAACATCCAATTTCCAACATCCAATATCTAATTCCTTCTCCACAATAGCCGCTATTGCCCCGCGCTGGAAGGCATCGGCGACAAAGTTGTGGCCATCTTCACGCTCACCCCTCAGGGCCACGAAGAGGCTACCAGGGCACGCTTGGCGCGAGTCTATGACCGCATCAGTCAGCTTCCGTTCCCTGTACTTGCCGTCCAGGAAAAGTGCCAGGTTGAGTGGTCTCTGGTCAGTGAGGCCCTCCACCAAATCAGCAAGGGTCAACATCGGGTCACCTGCTAGCCAGTCTTACACTGTCGGGCGGGACATCTAGCAGCACAAACAAGCGTTCGGCGATAATCCTGAAAACGGGAGCCGCCACTTCAGCTCCCCACGGGTCAAGTCGTGGCTTGTCTATTTTGACCAGGGCGATGAACTGGGGATCGTCGGCCGGAGCGTAGCCCACGAACGAGGCGATGGTCAACTCTGGGTCATATTGTCCTTCACCGGGAATGGGTATCTGAGCCGTTCCTGTCTTTCCAGCAATGTCGTAGCCCGGCACAGTAGCCATCTCCGCTCCTCGCTCCACGGCTTCCACCAACATGTCCGTCAATTGCTCGGCTGTCTGGGCCGAAACGACTTGGCGTACAACGGTGGGCTGAGTAATGAGCGCGCCCTGGTCATCAACGATACGATCTACCACATAGGGCTTCATTAAATGACCGCCGTTGGCTACTGCCGCCACTGCCGTGATCATCTGCAGAGGAGTCACGGCTACTCCTTGTCCAAAGGAGTTGGTACCCAAATCGGACTCATACCAGTTTTCGCCGCCTGGCTCCTTAAGGGTCCCAGCTATCTCACCATCCAGGTCAATGCCCGTATAATCTCCGCACCCGAAACGCTTCAAGTAGGCATAGAACGTTTCTTCGCCCAAAGAGGTGCTGATGTGGGCAACGCCAACATTCAGAGAAAGAGCTAGGACGTCTGTCATAGTGACCAAGCCGTGGGCCTGACGATCGGGGTTCCAGATAGTGGCCGTTCCTACTTTTATCGAGCCGCTATCGTAGTAAGTGCTATCGGGGGTAATGATTCCTGCATCAAGGCCCGCGGCCATGGTAATGATCTTGAAGACAGAGCCGGGCTCGTATTGATAGCTCACCGCAGGGTTGGTGTGTAGCTCCAGGGCTTCGTAGAAGCGGTTCGGATCATACGACGGATAGTTGGCCATAGCCAGGATAGCACCCGTCTGCGGAACCATGACGATAATAGTGCCCCCATCGGCCTGGTATTGGTTCACCGCCTTCGCCAACTCCCGCTCCACCAGATATTGGATGTTCCTGTCTAGAGTCAGCACCAGATGGGTACCGTCTTGCGGCAGAGCTTTTTGTTGAAAAGCAATGGGCACAGTCTCGCCTGGATAATACGCCTTCCCTCCTTTGATAGGATCAGGTACGGTGTCAGTGCCTTTCAGAAGAAGGTCATAGAACCCCTCCACACCATAAGTACCCGTGAGTTCATAAGTTACAAAGCCCAGAAGGTGCGCAGCCAGGCTACCATTTGGATACCTGCGTCGGAGCTGCGGCTTCAGATTGATGCCCCTGACATTCAATGCGGCAATGGCATCGGCTGCTTCTTGCGAGACGCGATTTTTCAGAAGAACGTAAAGCTTCTCGGGATCCAGGATTGAGACCAGCTCACCAGGTGGTAGACCAAGGATTGCCGACAGATGGTCTGCTACATATTGAGTGTCTGTTATCACATTTGGCGACGCCGATACGTCGTACTCAAATGTATTTAGGGCCAGAATATAGCCACGGCGATCAATGATTAATCCCCGATGAGGAGCGACTTCCAACGTGTGATTTGCCAGGTAGTGTCCCTGGTCGTCGCCCAGGGCGCCTTGAATGATCTGCAAGTAGAAAAGTCGAACAGCAACGACCAGGATCAGGCCGATGATGATAGCGACCAGAAAGGCAAGGCGTCGAAAGTCCTTTTCCTTCGGCCCACTGCCTTCATCGCTCGGAGCTGCTATCCTTCCTCTGACGATCATCAGGTTACCTATTCACCTGCTCCCGCTGGACCCTAGTCCAGCGGTCTCGATGGCCTGCTGTGACCTGGGCGAGGCGTGTGTCTCGCAGCTTTAGGAATCTGTCTGCACTGCCGGGGCAGCGGACTAGGGTCCGCTGCGAGCATTAGGTGAACAGACGATCATCAGGGTTGCGCCCCTGCCCAGGCAGCGAACTGAGAGATCACTCTTTGCCACCATCCAGCTACACCGAGAGACTCGTCTCTGGGTTCTGCCAGGGCGACAAGAGCGCTTTCATCCGGCCTGGGCGCTACAGCCAATCCACCTCTCGCTACCTCGGCAGGGTAATTTACGGCTAAATACCGACGCTCCACAGGGGAGATGTAGCCTAATCCCAGTGCTATGTTCTCGAGGCGAGGGACGCTAGCCATCTCCAGGGCCTCAGCCAGCAACAAGGCGTTCTCACGCTGAATGCGAGCTTTCCTCGCCCTTTTTTCCCGGATCCGGTATTCAACCGTGGATACTTTGCTGGCTTGAGTCAGACAGAGCCAACTGAGCAAGCCCAACATAGTCAGAACCAGGAGAACCCCGGCTGTGGTCTTAGCTTCCAGCCGCCAAGACCCCTTCTCCAGACGCAGAGAGTTCTTCTGCCTGCTAGCCATGAGCGATCTCCCCTTTTTCTAAGCGATACGCGATCCGCAACTTGGCGCTGCGGCTACGAGGATTGGCCGCCACCTCGTCAGCCGAGGGCCTGATGGGCTTCTTAGTCAATATCCCTAAAGTAGCTCGATGACCACAGGCACAAACGAGCACTTCCGGTGGACAAAGGCAATCTCGCGCCTCTCTACGAAAAAACTGCTTTACCAGGCGGTCCTCCAGAGAGTGAAATGATATGATTGCCAGACGCCCTCCGGGCGCCAATAGTCTCAACGCTTGAGGCAAAGCTTCGGCCAGACATTCCATCTCCTCATTAACAACCATGCGTAGAGCCTGGAATGTCCTGGTGGCTGGATGAAGCTTTTTGCGGCGGCCCACTGTTCTTTCCACCAGAGCAGCCAGTTGCCTCGTGGTAATGATGGGACGCTCAGCCACGATAGCTCTAGCGACGCGCCGGGCCCGGGGTTCTTCGCCATACCGAAACAAGATGTCAGCCAATTCCTCCACGGGTAGGGAGTTGACGAGATCAGCCGCCGTCGTTGTTTGGGAGGGGGCGAAACGCATGTCCAATGGTCCGTCCAACTGGAAGGAAAAGCCCCGTCCAGCAGCCTCCAACTGCAGCGATGAAAGCCCCAAATCAAGGAGGACGCCATCCACAGGGCAGAAGCCGTGTTCCGCGGCCATCTTCTCCACGTCAGCGAAATTGCCCTGCACCAGAGTGACCCTTCTCCCAAATTCAGCCAGTTGTTCGCCAGCCAAAGCTACGGCCATGGAGTCAGCATCTATACCCAAGAGTTCGCCATCGGGTGCTGAGTCCATTAAGATGCCGCGAGCGTGTCCGCCACTTCCTACCGTGGCGTCTATGTAGCGTCCGCCAGGCTTTATCCGAAGCCCAGCCAAGACCTCTTGGTAAAGAACGGGAATATGGCTCAGCTTATCACCCCTTGTCTAACGAGCAGCAGCCAGGAATCACCTCTGGACAGGTCAATTGCATAATCCGTAAAAGTAGTGTATAATAACGAGCAGAGGGTGACTTGCCATCCTAGATTCCCAGGTTGGCTAATTGCTCGGCGATGGAACTACTTTCATCCTCCATCTTGGTAGTAATCACTTGCCACCGTTTCTTGCTCCATATTTCCACACGATTCCTGACACCAGTAATCACCACTTCGCTTTCGATATCTGCATGCGCCCGCAGGGAGGTTGGCAAGAGAATCCGTCCTTGTTTATCTAAACTACATTCGGTACCTGAGTATATCATGCGGCTGAACAGGCGAGCGCCGGTTTGCACGAGAGAAAGGTTGGCCATTTTCTCGGACAGGTCTTTCCATGTGTCGGGCGGGAAGACAAAAAGACAACCATCCAAGCCCCTGGTGACGAACAAGCCATCGCCCAACTTATCGCGGAACTTGGCGGGAATGATCAATCTCCCCTTATCGTCTAGTGTATGTTCGTATTCACCCGAAAACACGTTGGCGCTCCCCACATGCAATAGCTAGAATCGCCGTACCCAACCACACTATACCACAATGCCCCACTTCCTTCCACTATATTATACACCAATTTTGCGCTTTTGGCTAGTACCTATTTAGGATTTTAAGGTTCTTCTTAGAGCAGTTTGCAATTCCCCCTGGCGATGATACTATATATTGTGGTTTCTTTACATATCCAATACTACATATAGTGACTGAAGGCAATAACCATAATCCAAAATTTTAAGGTTTCTAGACGCTCTGGAGGACTCCAACCAGGCAATAATGCAAAAGCCTCCTTCATTATTGACATGAGGAGGCTTTTTGACTAGAACATAGAATACCGGGCTATCTTAGGACACGTCCGTCTCCTACCCGTCTTGTCACCCTGCGCTCGTCCAGGTGTTCCATCAACGACAGCGCGTATTTCCGACTGGCCGCGAACATATCGCGCACCTGAGCCACCGTAATAGAGCCTTTCTCTTCGATGTGTTCGACGACCCGCCTAACCATCTCCTCGTAGGTTTCCTTCAGAAACAGGACATCTTCACTGACCTGAACTAACTTCCCTTGTTGAATCAGAGCGCTCAGCACCTCTGCACCAACCATGGCCTCGCTGTCAGCCACCGAGGGTGTGGTGTAGGGGTTCTTTCCAAAAGCGGCCAATAGCTGTCGCACCTGGCGCTCTTGCTCGGCACTGAACTTCACCTGATGTTCTGGCAGGCGCAGGGTGGCTTCTTCATCCACTAACCTGCCCTCGCTTACGGCCCTGTTTGCCACTTGATTTAAGAGCTTAGTGGATAATTTCAACTGGCTTTTGAGCTCTTCGCGAGGCATGCCCTGGCGCAAGGGATGCCGTTGGTGATAGTCTTGCAAGGCGATGGTAAGTTTGTGCAATAGCTCCTCCCAGCCCAATGCTGAGATGAGATACGGATTGTTGGCGACTAGATATTGGGCATTGAGTGTTTTCTCGATCCCGCTGCCGAGGATCAGGGCTTGCTTGGTATCTAAAAGCTCCTGCAAAGCGTGGCCTGCATCCTCCTTAGCAAGACCGCTGCGCTCTATCAACGTACGAAGTTGACAGGGCTGGCTAGTTTCCAGCGATTGGAGAAGGATCTCCGACGGACTGCCGCGAGCCAGAGTCGCCAGCTTGGCAATGACCTCGGCGCGGAAACGCCGGTGTCGCCGGCGGGGCTGGGGATCAATTACCTGCCCGCCGCCTACGGTGACACCAGGCGAGGGCTGGCGGACGATGAAACGATCGCCCCTGACTAGAGCCACCGGCTCAACCAGTCGCAACTGCACCCAACCCTCCCCGCCTGGCGGGATGGCCTCATCGTCCAAAAGCCGCGCCCTGGCCATCACCTCTGCAGAACCGCTGAAGAACTTCAGGGGCCCATTGTGCCGCAAGGGGCGGGGGGCGCTGGTCAAATAGCGCAGGCGCACATCTACTAGCGTGGTGGGCTTCAGCCAGCCGGAGATCGTCACCACATCGCCCCGCTGCACCTCATTTTTACTCACCCCGGTCAAATTGACGGCCACGCGGCTGCCGGGAACAGCTCGTTCGATCTTCTCTCGGTGAGTCTGCAATCCACGCACTCTGGCTTTCGGCCCATGGGGCAGTACCTCCACCTCCTGACCAACCTGCAAGTCGCCATCAAGTAGCGTGCCCGTCACCACGGTACCGAAACCAGGGATGGTAAATACACGGTCAATCGGGAGCCTGGGACGACCCAAGTTCTTCCGGGAAGGCACATTTTCTAGCAGTTTATCCAACTTCTCCAGCAAGTCCTGCAATCCCTGCCCTGTTCTGACTGAGACAGGAACCATGGGGGCATCGGCCAGGGCAGTATCTTCCAGCAACTCCGTCACGTCAAGCTGAACGAGTTCCAGCCATTCTTCATCCTCGACCAGATCCATTTTCGTCAGGGCCACTACGCCGTTCGTCACCCCCAACAGGTCAAGGATGTCCAGATGCTCGCGCGTCTGGGGCATCACCCCTTCGTCGGCGGCCACTACAAAAAGGGCGGCGTCAATGCCGCCCACGCCAGCCAACATGTTCTCGATGAAGTCCCTGTGGCCGGGCACATCAACGATGCCCACTGGTTCGCCGCTAGGCAGAGTGAGCCAGGCAAAACCCAGGTCAATGGTCATCTCTCGTTCTTTTTCTTCTTTGAGGCGGTCCGGATCAATGCCCGTCAGAGCCTCTACCAGCCTCGACTTGCCGTGGTCTACGTGTCCCGCCGTGCCAATTACTCGCAAACTACAACCACTCCTTCAGCGAAGCTCCTCGAACTTCTCCCCCGCGTGCACGATGCGCTCCTGCATCTCACCGATCTGGCGGCGGGCATATTCCTCCCAGGTTTGCCACAAGGCCATGATCTGAGCCCGACTCACTTTGATAGACTCCTCCAACGGCACAAATCGTTCCGCATGCTCGTCATTCCACCTCTCCTGAGTGCGCCAATGCTGTTCCCAAAGCATTAGATTTGTCTTCCAACGCTTCTCATTCCCCGTCTGCCATTCTTCCAGTTGATTCTTCTGACGTTTCTCGGCCAAACGTTGCAGCTCCGCTGTCTCGGCCTGACGGCGCTTAAGGCCCTCGTCCAGTTTTTCCAAGGCCGCCAAGGCTTGTTTGTTCCTCTCATACTGCTCCTTGGATCGTTGTATGTGAGCCGAGTGCTCCTCCATGCTTTGGCGCTGCTCCTCTGTTTGTTCGGCCCACTCTCTCATTTGCCTCTCACGCTGTTGTTCACCGAGCCTTATGGACTCGAAAAACTCCCTCTGCCCTTGCTCCAGTTTGGTCGCCTGCAAGTCCAGTTCCCCTATCCGGTGATCACTTTTCCTGACCAACTCCTCCAATAGCTGTAACTTCGCGGAATGGGCCTCAGTCCTCTTGAACAGCTCCGGCGTTTCCTCCTGCAGCTCAGCTATCCGTTTGGCATTCTGCCGGGGATGTTCTTCAAGATAGGGCAGATTCCTCGTTCGGTTTTCGAGGTCTCTGCCGAAGTCGGTTATCTTTTGCTGCAAGCTCAAGAGTACTTCTCCCAAGCGCTGATCCTCAGCCCGTCGCAGTTGTAACTCCTCCTCGTAGCGAGGCAGCTTCTGCAATTCCTTTTTCATCTCCCCCAGAGCACGGGTCTGGCTTTCCTGTTCCACCCTCCTCACTCGTGCCGCATCTATCTCAGCCTTTCGGCGTTGCTCATCGTGTCGCTCTACGAGCAGCACGAGTTCATCCCTGAGTTGGTCGAGGGCCTTCTCGAGCTGAGGGAACTTGGTCAGTTGGGCCCGAGTGCGCGCCAAGCTCCCCTCCTGCTCCTGTATCCTCCTGGCCTGCTCCGCGATCTCCGCAGACTGGCTCTCCACCCGCTGTTGGAGCTTGGCCAATTCAGTCTTATCACGCCGACGCTCCTCGTCCAGCCAGGTGACCATCTGAGTAAGTTGATTCAAGTTCATGTTCCACCTCCAATTGGTGATTGGCTAGCCAGGTGCAACGCACTTGCGAAGCACGTTGCACCCTACGTATTCAATTCTTCCACCCGCCCCGTGACCAAAAAGACCACTCGTTCGCCGATGTTGGTGGTGCGGTCGGCAATGCGCTCTAGGTTGTGGGCCACCCAAAGCAAATGCGTGGCCCGAGTGATGGTCTTAGGATCCTGCAGCATGAAGAACATAAGTTCGCGGTATATCTGGTCATACAGGGCATCCACCTCATCGTCCTGATCACCCAGGCGACGTGCCGCCTCGGGATCGCGACGTATGAAAGCGTCCAGTTGCTGGTGAAGGAGCTGACGCCCCTTCTCAGCCATGCGGGGGATGTCAATCAGGGGCTTCAAGGGGGGCTGGTCGCCAATCATGAGAGTGATCTTGGCGATCCCCTTAGCGTAATCGCCCATGCGCTCTAATTCAATGGAGATGTTGGAGACAGCGACGATGATCCGCAAATCGCGGGCCAGGGGCTGCTGGGTGGCGATCAGAACCAGGCATCTTTCCTCCAGATCGCACTGAGCCTGATTAATCAAGGCATCTTCATCAATGATCTGCTGAGCCAGCTCTGAGTCGCGATTGGCTAGCGACTGAATCGCGCGCCCTATGGCCTTATCCACTAGATCGCCCAAGGCCAACAGGTCTTCCTGTAACTCCCCGATTTGTTCGTCGAAGGTCTCCCTCGGCATAGGTCATCCCCCTCTGCAAAGTTATGGGTAATTATACCTTCTAAATCGCCATTTGGCAAAACCACGTGAGACACTCCGCCAGGCCCGCACGGTTTGTTTCGAAGTTCTTAGGATAACACTCACTCCGCGCTCACCGGTCATTTGTAGGAGAAATCTTCAAGTAGTTCCTCCCAGTTTTCACGCAGTATTTCTCACTTCGAGGTGAATTATGCTGCTTTACACGATTACCCCAAAGAGTCAAGGGACTCCGATTGACATCACTGCTATCTTGTGATAAAATGTGTGTCGAGGGAAAGCCATGAGGTGGCAAGCGAACCAGATGAATGAGGGCACGACCTATACCACTCGCTTGTCACTCCGCCAGTAGTAAGCAATGAGGAGGGTGATATGTCAGAAGAGGATATATTGGACAATGAAATGACCATCCTTACAGCGAAGGAAGCCGCTGAGTATCTACGCGTGAGCCTATATACTCTGAAAAGGATGGAGAGCGAGGGGGGGCTGATTCCCTTCCGCACTCCTGGCGGTCATCGCAGGTATAGTCTTAGGATGCTGGATGAATACCTTGAAAACAGCCGCAGAGCTTCTCGCCGCCCAGAGCCAGAGAGCGAATCTAAGGTTGAATAGTTAAAGGCAGCCCGGCACAATTGCATTGATGCCCACACCCGACCCAACCCGTCATTCTGAGGAGCACAGTGACGAAGAATCTCATTCTTTCAATGCACAAACGAGATTTCTCGCTCCCTTCGGTCACTCAGAATGACAGATTCGCAAAGCACCAAGATAAATGCGATTGCCCTACCCTCCGATGTAATCAGTCTTGACAGACACAGCGTAACGGCTATAATTAGTGAAATGAAGGCTCAAGCCCAAGGAGGCTAGAAAACGAAAATGAGCAAAGAAGACACCAAAGTAGCCATAGATTCGTGCCAGACAGCCTGTGGTTGGGTGGGGATAGCCAGTTCCCCCAGCGGACTCCTGGCCCTCACCCTGCCAGAGCCAACCCAGGAAAGGGCCTTGAAGCCACTACTCGAACGCTGGGGGGAAGAGCAGAGCTACGATGACCCAAGGCTTGACGGCCTGAAGACGAAGCTGCGACAGTATTTCGACGGCCAGCGAGTTCTCTTCGACGAGCCTTTGGATCTGAGGGGGGCAACGGCTTTCCAACACGGGGTTTGGTCAGCCGTACGGGACATTCCCTACGGAGAGACCCGCTCCTATGGTCAGATAGCCCGCCAGATCGGCTCTCCAGGGGCAGCCCGAGCTGTCGGGCAGACTATGGCTGCTAACCCCCTACCTATCGTGGTGCCCTGTCACCGGGTGATAGGTAGCGACGGAAGTTTGCGGGGCTTCGGAGGCGGCCTGGATCTCAAACGTCGTCTGCTGGAAATGGAAAGAGTTTTAAGAGGGAGGGAAAGCAATGCGTAAATTTGTGTTACCAGTTGTTATTGAGAAAGACAAAGATGGCTATTTTGCATTTTGTACAGCTTTGCAGGGCTGCTACACGCAGGGCGATTCTTATGAAGACGCTCTGGCGAACATCGGAGACGCTATTCGCCTACACATCGAAGACCGCCTGGCCAGCGGCGAATCCATCCCAACCGCCGAAATGGTGAGTCTTACGACTTTGGAGGTACAGGCGTGAACCCTCGGTTGCCACGTGTCACCGCCAAGCAGGTTATTCGTGTCTTGGAGAAAATCGGCTTCGGATTAGCTCGTCAGAGCGGCAGCCATAGAGTTTACAAGAATCCAACAGGCAAACGAGCGACAGTACCGTTTCATGCAGGTAAGATTCTACACCCGAAAGTGCTGAAGAGCATTCTCGCCGATGCCGAGCTGACAGTGGAAGAATTCATACAACTGCTCAAAGACCCGTAGAACACGCCTCCGTTGCGATCCGAAGCTTACACAGACTTGCAGAAACGGTTACACTCGACCTGTGAAATTTGAATGGGATCCGAAAAAAGCGGCGAAGAACCTGCGCAAGCACAAGGTTTCCTTCAGCGAAGCCGCAACAGTGTTGAGCGATCCGCTCAGCATTACTGTTCCTGACCCCGACCACTCGATAGAAGAAGACCGACACATCACGGTTGGAATGTCAAATCGTCGCCGACTTTTGATCGTGGCTCACACAGAACATGGCGACCGAATCCGTATTATCAGTGCGCGTGAATTAACACACGCCGAAAGAGAAGCCTGTGAAGAAGAAACTCAAGACTGAGATGGACGACGAACTTCGCCTGGAATATGATTTGCGAGAACTGCTCAAGGGCGGTATCCGTGGTAAATATGCGGAACGGCGCCGCGCTGGCACCAATTTAGTATTGCTAGACCCTGATGTGGCAATGGCTTTTCCGAGCGAGGAGGCGGTGAATGAAGCGTTGCGCTTAGTGCTCCAGTTGACCGAGATACCAAAGAGAAAATGGAGCACAGGGAAAGCGTAACGACAGCGAGACGAACGGGCCATTAGCCAGTAACCGGGAGAGATATAGCCAATGCGCATCGGCATTGACGCGCGGTTGGTCTATTACAGTCAAGCAGGGATCAGTCAGTACACCGTTCGCTTGATTCAAGGACTTGCCGAGATAGATCTGAAAGATGAATTCATTATCCTACAGAGCCGTAAGGACAAACACACCATTGTTGATAAGCCCAATTTCAGGCGAGTGTCCCTCTGGACGCCAAGTCATCATCGCCTGGAGCAGGTTGCCCTGCCAGTGGAGATCTCAGGCCTCGGATTGGACGTCCTGCACAGCCCCGATTTCATACCCCCTTTTCGCCGCAACTGCAAATCCATCATCACCATCCACGACCTGGCCTTCCTCTTGTACCCGCACTTCCTCACCAAGGAAAGCGCGCGCTACTACGGCCAGATCGACCAGGCTGTGAAACGGGCCGACCACATCATCACCGTCTCCGAGAGCACCAAGCAAGACACCATCCACCTACTAGGCGCGCCTGAGCACAAGATCACTGTCATCTACGAATCGGCCAACCCCATCTATCGGCCTGTCAACGACCGGGAAATCCTGGAACAGACCAAGATCAGATATCACATCATGGGCGATTTCATCCTCTTCGTCAGCACTATCGAACCGCGCAAGAACCTGCCCACGCTTCTAAAAGCATACCGACAGTTGCTGGACAGCTACAAGACCAACGTGAAACTGGCAGTGGTGGGTCGGCGAGGTTGGCTATCCGAGGAGGTCTCCAGCTTCGTGGACGAGCTCAAGCTAACCAACGACGTCCTCTTCTTGGGCCGTGTCTCTGTCGAGGATTTACTTCATCTCTACAATGCTGCCCAACTGCTGGTGCAACCATCCTTCTACGAGGGCTTCGGCCTGGCGCCACTGGAAGCCATGGCCTGTGGCACGCCGGTGGTGGTGTCCAACGTCTCCTCACTGCCTGAGGTGGTGGGCGATGCCGGGCTACTGGTTGATCCTGAGGATGTGTCAGAGCTAACTGTGGCCATCTGGCGGATCTTGACCGACGAGGCCCTGCGAGCCGATCTGATCGCCAAGGGATTCAAGCGAGCCCAATGCTTCTCCTGGGAGAAAACCGCGCTTCAGACGTTGGAGCTCTACCTGCGCGTCGGCAAGGGCGACTGATAGATGAGAAATTTGCCACGAATTGCACGAATTAACACGAAAAATAAAAATTAGTGAAAATTCGTGTCATTCGTGGCAGAGAAGGGAAGAGAATGAGGATACTTTTTCTCACCCCTCAACTCCCCTACCCTCCCCACCAGGGCACAACCATAAGAAACTACAACATCATAGCCAACCTGGCCCCGCGCCACGAGATTCACCTGCTCTCCTTCGTCCGCTCGCGCGATGAGATAGACGCCGCAACTCCATTGCACCAACATTGTCACAGCATCGAAGGCATCCCCGCCCCGCGCCGTTCCCCGCTGAAACGCTTCCTGTCGCTGTTCCTCTCCCCTCTGCCCGACATGGCCCTGCGCCTGCCATCGTCGGAGTTCCAGGCCAAGCTAGCCGCCACGTTGCGGCAAGTGCCTTTCGATGTCATACAAATCGAAGGCATCGAGATGGTCCAGTTTTGGATGTTGGAAGTTAGAAATTGGAAGTCGGAACTCGAAACTCAAAACTCAAAACTCAAAACTCTCATCTCCATATTCGATGATCATAACGCCGAGTACGTGCTACAACAGCGAGCCTTCGAGACCGACGTTCGACAACCCAGGCGTTGGGTCGCGGCCCTTTACTCCCTCATCCAGTGGAAGAAGCTCCGCCGTTACGAAGCCCTGATCTGCCAATTGGCCGATGGGGTGGTGGCCGTCTCTGAAGCCGACAAGGTCGCCTTGCAACGGCTGGTGCCGGGCCTTGAGGTGACCGTCGTCCCCAACGCCGTTGACGTAGAATATTACACTTCCGCTGACATTCGGCCCTGGCCTCTCCCCCCTCGCTCCCTGGTTTTCACGGGCAAGATGGATTTTCGCCCCAATGTGGACGCCGTCCTCTGGTTCTGTCAGGAAGTGTTGCCTCTGGTACGAAGGCAAATGCCCGACGTGCGTTTTTACATCGTTGGCCAGAGCCCCCACCGCCGCGTCCTGCGCCTGGCCGACGATCCCGCGGTGACCGTCACCGGCTACGTGGACGACGTGCGTTCCTACATCGCCGGGGCCTGTGTTTACGTGGTACCCCTGCGCATAGGAGGCGGCACTCGTCTCAAGGTGCTGGAGGCCATGGCTATGGGCAAACCCATCGTCTCCACCTCGCTGGGCTGCGAGGGCTTCGAGGGGCTTGTGCCTGGTCGGGAGTTGTGCTTAGCTGACCCCCCGGAGGAGTTCGCCC
>CAZGKH010000007.1:0-6523 GCA_964525665.1 uncultured Anaerolineae bacterium
GTGATGGCGATGGCTCCTGAGGGGACGCGGAAGAAAGCGACGCATTGGAAGACGGGTTTTTACTACATCGCTCAAGGGGCTCAGGTGCCCATTGTGTTTGGCTTTCTTGATTACGGACGCAAGGTTGTGGGAATCGGGCCTGTCATCATTCCGTCTGGAGATATTCAGGCCGACATGGAGATCATTCGGGACTTTTACAGCAAGGTCCATGCCAAATATCCCAGCCAAGTCGGAGACATCGTACTGAAGCAAAGTTGACGTGCTGGAAACGTGGTCATTATAAGTACCGGGAGAACTCGCTGGAGCGCGGACGCAAGTCCGACTTCACATGGCTCGAAGCAGGCTTGCGCCTGCACTCCAGATTCCCAACTCTCAAGTACTGATTATAGAACTATGGCCATTGAATCGCATTCAGATGAGATACGGGGAGGTTGCATGACCAGTGATCCTAAGATCGAGAAACTGAGGGGGCTCAAAGGACAAGCCAGGTTGGGCGGCGGCCGAAAACGCATTGAAAGCCAGCACGCCAAGGGCAAGCTCACTGCCCGGGAGAGGCTCGATTTGCTCTTGGACGAGGGCAGCTTCCAGGAGCTGGACATGTTCGTCACCCACCGCTGTACCGACTTCGGAATGGATAAAAAGAAGATCCTCGGGGACAGCTTGGTCGCAGGCTGGGGAACGGTAAATGGGAGATTGGTCTACGTCTTTTCTCAGGATTTCACAGTGTTCGGCGGCTCGGTGAGCAGGGTGCACGGTGAGAAGACTTGCAAGGTGATGGACCTGGCGCTGCAGAATGGCGCCCCTCTCATTGGCATCAACGACTCTGGCGGGGCGCGCATCCAGGAGGGGGTGGATGCCCTGTGGGCTTGCGGGGAGATCTTCACCCGTAACACTCTAGCATCGGGCGTTATCCCTCAGATATCAGTCATCCTGGGGCCTTGCGCCGGTAGCGCGGTCTATTCCCCGGCTATTACGGATTTCGTGTTCATGGTGCAGGGACTCAGCCACATGTTTATCACCGGTCCGGATGTCATTCGGGCGGCGACCGGCGAGGAGGTGACTCAAGAGACCCTGGGCGGGGCCGTAACTCACAGCGCGACCAGCGGAGTGGCCCATTTCATGGCTGCTGATGAGCAGCAGACACTGTCCATGGTGCGGCGGCTGCTATCCTTCCTGCCGCAAAACAACATGGATGATCCACCGAGGGTGAAGCCCACTGATGCGCCAGACCGCATGGATGAGAGGCTGGATACCGTCGTGCCCGCCGATCCCAGCAAGCCCTATGACATGAAAGACATCATCCTGCGGGTAGTGGACGACGGCGACTTCATGGAAGTGCACGAGCACTACGCCGCTAACCTCATCGTCGGATTCGCTCGCCTGGACGGGCGGCCCGTAGGCATTATCGCCCAGCAGCCCAGAATAATGGCCGGTGTGATTGACATCAATGCCTCCGATAAGGGTGCGCGCTTCATACGGTTCTGCGACTGCTTTAACATTCCGCTGGTCACTTTTTGTGATACTCCTGGCTTCCTGCCCGGCATAGCCCAGGAGCATGGGGGCATCATCCGTCACGGGGCCAAGATGCTATACGCCTATTGCGAGGCTACCGTGCCGAAGTTGGCCCTCATCACCCGCAAGGCCTACGGTGGCGCCTACATCGTGATGAGCTCCAAGTCCCTGCGCACGGATATCAACCTTGCCTGGCCCAGCGCCGAGATCGCGGTGCTTGGACCGGCGGGGGCAGTGAACATCATCGCCCGCAAGGAGATTCAGGCAGCCGAGGATCCAGCAGCCAAGCGGGCGGAGTTAGTGAAGGACTATAGGGCCAGGTTCGCCGACCCTTACGTGGCCGCAGCTCAGGGCTACATTGACGATGTCATCGAGCCTCGCGAAACCCGCCCCCGCCTCATCAAAGCTCTGGCGATGTTGCAGAACAAGCAGAGTACAAATCCGCCGAAGAAGCACGGTAATATACCGTTGTAGAAAGGAGGGTTTCGAGTCTTGAGTTTCGGGTTTGTCATTCCGTAACTCGAAACGCGAAACGCGCAACTCGAATGGCCACGACGCAAGGCATATATATAACAGTGTTGGGGATGGCGATTCTCTTCTTGGCTTTGTTGATTCTCATGCTGGCAGCGGTGGCACTGGAGAGACTGTTCAGGGTCAGAGAGCCTGCTGAGATGACAGTGCAGCTAGAAGAGAGGCCGTCCTCGGAAAGAGAAAAAGAACTGGCAGCCGCCATCGCGGTGGCCATCGCGCTGAAGCTCGAAATCCCAACTTCCAACCTCCAATATCCAATATATAATATCCAATCTCAACCCGCCCAGCGAGTACTGAGCGGTTGGATGTTTTTGGGGAGGTACAGGCAATTGATGAGATCAAGAGTGATAAAGGGGCGTCGAGGATGAGAAATTTCAAGATAAGCGTCAACGGCAATTGGCATGAGATACAAATAAACGACCTGGACGAGCGCCCTATCTCGGTGCTGGTGGATGGGGAACTCTACGAAGTGGAACTCGCTCGCGAGCCTACAGAAACCGCAACCGTGGAGAGTGATAGAGAAGAGCCAGCGATGCCTGTTCCGACATCTTCACTAGAAGCGGGGAAGCCAGCTCTTCGGCAAGCTCAGGCGAGGCCTCAGGACGCGACGGCTGCGCCAGGAGAGGTGATCGCTCCCATGCCCGGCAAAATCCTGGCTATTCACGTGACAGTTGGTGATTGGGTGCAGCACCAGGATGTACTCTGTACCCTGGAAGCCATGAAGATGGAGAACGAGATCATGGCTCCTGCCGCAGGTGTCGTCAAAGAGGTTAGCGTGATCGAAGGGCAGGACGTTTTGTATGGCGACGTTTTGCTGGTCATAGGATGAGGTGATAGAAGTGGATTGGACAGAATTGCTTCGACTTCCAAGCGGTCTCATCAATTTGACTTTGGGGAATGTGGTCATGATGGCGGTGGGAGGCATCCTCATTTACTTCGCCATCGCCAAGGAGTACGAGCCGACCCTCCTACTGCCCATAGGTCTGGGAGCGATCATGGCCAATATCCCGGCCACCGGTATGCTCGAAGATGGTGGGCTTTTCGCAGAGCTTTATAAAATGGGGATCGCCAACGAGCTCTTCCCTCTGCTGATCTTCATCGGCATTGGGGCGATGACCGATTTTGGTCCCCTCCTGGAGAACCCCGTCACCGTTCTCCTGG
Source organism: uncultured Anaerolineae bacterium (assembly GCA_964525665.1). Lineage (GTDB taxonomy): Bacteria > Chloroflexota > Anaerolineae > VGOG01 > VGOG01 > CAYMKL01. The sequence goes on from CAZGKH010000007.1 coordinate 3,205, forward strand.
GGGCAGCGGCGCAGTTCGGCATCTTCGGCACCCTACTGGCAGCCACACTGATGGGCTTCGACATCAAAGAGGCGGCCTCCATCGGCATCATCGGCTCGGCCGACGGCCCTACCTCCATTTACGTGTCGTCGAGGCTCGCCCCTCAACTTTTAGGCCCCATCGCTGTCGCCGCCTATTCGTACATGTCGTTGGTGCCCATCATCCAGCCGCCCATTATGAAGCTTTTGACCACCAGGGAGGAGAGGCTTATCAAGATGCCCTATACCTCTCGGCCCGTCTCCAAGCTCACCCGCGTTCTCTTCCCCATCGTCACCACCCTCATCTGCGGATTGCTGGTGCCTATGGCCACCCCCCTCATCGGGATGCTGATGTTCGGGAACCTGATGCGGGAGTCTGGGGTCGTGGATAGGCTGTCCAAGGGGGCTGAGAACGAATTAGTGAACATCGTCACCATCTTGTTGGGGATAACCATTGGCTCCACGATGACGGCGGAGAGCTTCCTAAACGTGAGAACCATCATGATCGTGGTCATGGGGCTATTGGCCTTCAGCCTGGATACCGCCGCCGGCCTATTGTTGGGCAAGATCATGTGCGTTCTATCAGGCAGGAGAATCAACCCCTTGATCGGCGCCTCTGGCATCTCGGCCTTCCCCATGTCGGCCCGGGTGGTGCAAAAGGTGGGGAACGAGGAGGATTTCACCAACTTCCTGTTGATGCACGCCATGGGTTCGAACACGGCTGGCCAGATCGCTTCCGTGATGGCCGGTGGATTGGTGCTGGCGCTGTTGACTGGAAGTTAGAAATTGGAAGCTGGAAGTTGGATTATCCAATCTCTAAATGAGGTTTTTGACTTTTGACTACAATTGATATACAATTGACTACAAATTGTAGGCAGGAGATGCGATGGTGCTGGAGTTGCTTTTCTCTTCATCGGCACGAGTCAAGATTTTGGCGCTCTTTTTGTTGAATCCGGAAAGCAGATTCTATCAGAGGGAGATAGAAGGGCTGACTGGCCTTCCAATCCGCGCTGTCCAGAGGGAGGTGAAGAAGCTGGAGGCTCTCGGACTTCTCCAGAGGACTGTTGACGGGAACAGGGTCTATTACCAGGTGGATCGAGGGTCATTCCTCTTTCCCGAATTGAAAAGCATGATCCTCAAAACCGTGGGGCTGGGCTCATTGTTGCGCGAGAAGCTACAGAACGAGGACAGGATCAGAATTGCTTTCATCTATGGTTCATACGCTGCCGATCAAGAGACGACCAGCAGCGACATTGACCTTTTTGTGATCGGGGAGCTCTCCAGTAAAGAGCTCCATGCCGCAGTGAAGGAGGCGGAAAAGGTCGCCCATCGAGAGATCAACTACACTTTGTTCAGCCGTGAGGAATTTCGCCGAAAAACACAAGCCCGCAATGGCTTCGTGCTTAATGTTTTTGGGGGGCAGAAAATCTTCTTGAAGGGAGATGAGGTTGCCTTACAATCACTTGCTGCGCAAGGGGAGGATTCGTAAGCATCGCACCAATGCACAGGAGATAGTCAGCCTGTTTGAGGTGGTGGAGCGGGACCTTGCCGATGCTTCTGTCCCCGGACTCTCCCCCGACCGGAGGTTCGCCACCGCTTACAACGCTGTGTTGCAGGCGGCCAAAGCCATCATGTATTGCGAAGGATACAGGACGAAAGGGAGTGGTCATCACTCGACCACTTTCGAGTTCCTCAGTATCACTCTGGGGACAAGTTTCGAGGCGCTTGCCGATTACTTCGACCGTTGTCGCGTCAAGAGGAACATTGCTGACTACGTTGGGGCGGGAAGTGTCTCGGAAACCGAAGCCGCGGATCTCTTGGAGGAAGCTAGAATTTTCACTCAGACAGCGCGGGCTTGGGTTGAAACGAGCTATCCGGACTTAGCGGGCTGGAAGATGTAGCAGTGATAGCTAAGGGCACTCCCGGCATGCTTGCTGATCTCTACGAATTCTTTCGAAAGCGCGTAGACCTGGCTTTACTGCTCGCTATCCTCCTGGTCGCGCTCTTTCTGCGAGTCTACGAGCTGGATGACATCCCCCCCGGCTTACACTACGACGAGGCCGCCAACGCCATCCTAGCCGCCGACATCGCCAGGGGCGAATCCTTCCCCCTGTTCATCGAAGCCTACACCGGCAAGGAGGTGCTCTTCTTCTATCTGGCTGGGGCCGCCATGCGTCTCCTCGGTACATCCATCTTCTCCCTGCGCCTAACCTCAGCTCTGATCGGCACACTCACCGTGCTGATCACCTACCAACTGGCCAGGGAAATGTTCGCCCACCAAGGGAGCGAACACTCGCGTTGGTTGGCCCTGTTCAGCGCGGCCCTGTTGGCTACCTCGTACTGGCACGTCACCTTGAGCAGGTACGGCTTCCGGGCCATCAGCCAACCGCTCCTGCAAGCCCTGACCCTGTGGTGCCTGTGGCGAGGGTTGCGGCGGGGGAGCAACGGCTGGCTGGCCCTGAGCGGGTTGTTCTGTGGGGCGACAGCTTACACCTACTTGGCCAGCAGGGCTTTTCCTGTGATTTTGCTGCTCGTTTTTCTATCACTGCTCATTTTCGACAGACGCAACCCTTCGACAGGCTCAGGACGCCGCCTGAAACTACAGCTCTCCCAAATCGTTGTTTTCGCTGTTCCGGCTGTAGTTGTCTTCGCCCCGTTGGGCTTCTACTTCCTGACCCATCCTCAAGCCTTCTCGGTGCGCGTCAGTCAGTTGTCGCTCTTCAACCCAGAGTTGAACCAGGGGGACGTGCTGGGAACCTTCTGGCAGTCGGCGCGGCTGGCCTTCGGCATGATTGGCCTGGGTGGCGAACCTCTTTGGCGCTTCAACATACCAGGCAAGCCCGTTTTCAGTTGGCCCCTGTCGGTTTTCCTCCTGCTTGGTCTGGCTCTTAGCCTGGTCAAGCTGGTGCGCGGTAGGAAGGCACTGGAGCGGACATCGAGCTTTATTATGCTCATCTGGCTGCCCGTAATGCTCCTCCCCAGCATTCTAGCGGTAAAAGAAGTGCCCAGCGCGCTGCGTTCAGTTGGCCTAATCCCTTTGCTTTTCCTCCTACCTGCTCAAGGGATATGGAGAGCGGTCCGCTGGTTGGCGGAGGTTATCCCTGCCGCTGTCCCCAAAACCATCCTGTCCGTTATCGCTCTGGTTCTCCTGCTGAGCCTCAGCGGTGTTGCTACCTTTCGAGACTATTTCGACCTCTGGGCCAAAGCCGCGCAGGTTTATTACGATAACGACGGAGACCTGGTTGACGCAGCCAGGTATCTCAACCAACTGGATACCGCCAATAAGGAGATATTTGTCTCAT
>CAZGKH010000007.1:6623-21965 GCA_964525665.1 uncultured Anaerolineae bacterium
TCCACCTCCTCGATCAGTGGGGTTTCCGGTGGGAAGAAGCGGGTTTCTTCGATTATCCGTCCGCTCAATGGACCCCCGGTGACATCATCGTCAACAGGAAAGAGATTGATCTGGAGCCGGGAGCGCCGCCAGGAGAATACCAGGTTCTGGTAGGCGTCTATTCGGCTTCCCTGGATAGCCGCCTGCCCCGGCTGGACCAAGAGGGCAAGGTCGTCGGCACTACTATCGCCCTGGGCCCCGTGATCTTTAGCAAGCCCGAAAAGCCACCAGCGGTTGAATCGCTGGCTATCCAGAATCCACGCCAAGAGAACTTGGGCGGCAGGATCACCTTCCTGGGCTACGACAGGGATGGTTATGCAGCCCGTCCGGGGGAGAGCGTCTACCTGGCCCTCTATTGGCAGGCTCAGCAGGACCTAGACGAGGATTACAACGTGGCCATCGCGTTGCGAGGAGCAGAAGGTGACATTTGGCCTCTCTGGGCCGACCGCCCGGTGCACGGCACTTACCCCACCACCAACTGGACCGCAGGCGAAGTCATCAAGGATCGTTACGGATTGACCATCGGCCAGGACGTGACGGCCGGTGACTATGAGCTGGAGCTGATGCTGCTCAACCGAATCACTCAGGAGCCGCTGGTCGCCAGTGGCGGCCTCCCCACGATTTCGTTGGGGTACTTGAAAGTCAAAACCTGGGAGCACCAGTTCGCTGTCCCTGCCATCCAGCACCCCCTGGAGGTGAACCTGGGGGACAAGGTTGAGCTTTTGGGCTATGACCTGGACCGTACCTCAGCGAAGCCTGGCGAAAGCCTGCACCTGACCCTCTACTGGCGGAGCTTGCAGGCCATGGACGAGAGCTACACCGTCTTCACCCACCTCCTCGACAGCGACAGCCGCACCTGGGGGCAGAAGGATAACGTCCCTCAGTCTGGCACCTACCCCACCACACTCTGGGCCGAAGGGGAGGTCGTAGCTGATGGGTACGAGATCGTCGTCAAGCCCGACGCCCCGCCGGGGCAATACGTCATCGAGGTCGGGATGTACCTTCCCCAGTCGGGCCAGCGCTTGCCAGTGCTGGACGAGTTGGGGCAGGTGCGAGGGGATCGGATCTTGCTGGGGATGGTCGAGATTCAGTAGCTCGCTGGATGCCCACGAATGAAATAGGATGAGTACAACATTTCAGTGAACAGAGGAGAAGATATGTCAAATCGGTTAGATTTCAAGGCCGAAGCGGAGGCGCTGCGGGAGCAACTGGTTGCCTGGCGTCGCGATTTTCATGCGCACCCGGAACTAGGTCTCCAAGAGCACCGCTCGGCAGGGTTGATCGCCGACCGGCTGCACGAATTGGGTTACCAGGTGCAGACGGGCGTCGCCACCACTGGCGTGGTCGCGTTGCTTGAGGGGCAGCGGCCAGGCCCGGTGGCGATGTTGCGCTTCGACATGGATGCGCTGCCCATCACTGAGGGAACCCAAGCCGAGTACGCGTCGCAGAATCCAGGGGTGATGCACGCCTGCGGCCACGACGGGCACATGGCCATCGGACTGGGCGTCGCCACGCTGATGGCGCAACATCAGGGTGAGATGGCTGGCACGCTGAAACTGGTGTTCCAGCCGGGCGAGGAGGGAATGGATGGGGCCAAGGTGATGGTGGAAGAGGGCGTGCTGGAGAACCCCTGCCCCGATGTCTTCCTGGCTACCCACGTCTGGAACGAAAAGCCGGTTGGCACGGTAGGCGTCTCGCCGGGGGCGGTAATGGCGGCCGCCGAGAAGTGGACCTGTACTGTGAGGGGGAAAGGGGGGCACGGCGCGCTGCCCCACCAGACGGTAGACCCCATTGTCGCCACGGCACAGATCGTAGCTGCCCTGCAAAGTGTCGTCAGTCGCAATGTCAGCCCGCTGGAGACGGCCGTGGTGACGGTGGGTACGGTTCACGGCGGTGACGCCTTCAACGTCATCCCCGCTCAGGTTGACCTGAGCGGCACCATCCGCACCTACAGCCCGCAGGTGAGAGAGACGGTGTTGCGGCGGGTGCGCGAGGTGATCGAGGGTGTAGCGGCGGCCTGTGGTGCCGAGGCCGACTTGGACATCATCTCCTTAGGTCCAGCGGTGATCAACGATGCCGGGGTTGCCGAAGTCGTGCATGCCGCAGCCCAGGCAGTGGTTGGGGCAGAGAACGTCTCCTCCGATGTGCGGACCATGGGTAGCGAGGACGCAGCCCTCTTCATGCAAGAGGTGCCGGGGTGCTATTTCTTCCTCGGATCGGCCAACGCCGAGCGCGAGTTGAACGCCCCTCATCACAATCCTCGTTTCGATTTTGACGAAGACGCATTGCCGCTGGGAGTAGCTGTCATGATATATGCCCTGGCGCACTATCTGCACCTGTAGAGATATCACGTGGAGCCACTTGGCCATGAAAGCGAATCGGACGAAAAAGGCCATGTTTGTCGCTGCTGTGGTCATGATACTGATCACGGCTTGGGTCGGATTCAACCCCATAGGCAGGTTCGGGCTCTGCCGCTTCGGGTTGCTGGTGTACAGCGCGATTCCGTTTCCGGCCACAGACCTGGTCATCCACGCCAACGGGCTACCTACGATAAGAGGGAGTAAGGCGCATTACGTTGCTTTCGCTGAGGTCGAGGGGTTGCTCGAGGAAGAGCCAGACGTGCTGATCATCGGAACCGGCTACGACAACATGGTGCAGGTTGAAGAGGAGGTCGCCACCATGCCCATTGTCGAAATTCTACGCACGCCCCAGGCCGTCAGACGCTACAACGAACTGAAGGGCGAAGGAAAAAGGGTAGCTGCCATCATCCACTCGACTTGCTGATCACGTTTGACGTTTCACGCTCGGAGAACCTATGCATACCTTACCTTTCAACCTTCTCTACTGGCTTCTAGCTCTAGCGCCCATTATCGTGGTGCTGATCCTGATGATCGGCTTTCGTTGGGGCGGATCGAAGGCCGGACCTGTCGGCTGGCTCACGGCTGTCATTGTGTCCCTGGCCTTTTTCGGTGCTACACCTGGGCTGCTGGCCTATTCCCAGCTCAAGGGACTGCTGCTCACCTTCTACGTCCTCTACATCATCTGGATGGCTCTGGTGCTCTACAACGTGGTGAACGAAGCGGGGGCTATCACCGTTATAGGCCGCGCCATCTCCCGTTTGACCGGCGACCGCGTGATGCAACTCTTGCTCCTGAGTTGGGTATTCAGCGCCTTCCTGCAGGGGGTGGCTGGATTCGGTGTCCCCATCGCAGTGGTGGCCCCCCTGCTCATCGGCATGGGCTTCGAGCCAGTGACCGCAGTAGTGGCGACAGCCATCGGCCATTCCTGGTCGGTGACTTTCGGCGACATCGCCTCGTCTTTTCAGGCCCTTATCGCCGCCACTGGACTGGCCGGGCAGGCGTTGGCCCCCTGGTCGGCTCTGTTCCTGTGCCTGGCCTGTTTCGGCTGCGGCCTGGCTGCCGCCCATGCTCACAGTGGTTTCAAGGGTCTTCGGCATGGACTGCCGGCCATCCTGATCATCGGCTCCCTGATGAGCGGGACCCAGTATCTGCTGGCGACCAACGGCCTCTGGAACCTGGCCGGCTTCGTGGCGGGCCTGGTTGGCCTGCTGGTGGGGGCGGGGGTGGCTCGCTTGCCCCGCTATCGCTCTGCTTCGGCGACATCCACAGCGGATCGTGCCGAAGGGAGTTTGGGGTTACCCCTGGCTCTGGCGCCCTATCTGCTTCTAATCGTGCTGGTCACGGTAGCGGAGCTTTACGCCCCCCTGCACGAGCTTCTCAACAGCGTGGTGATCAGGATTCGGTTTCCGGAGCTTAGCACGGCCTATGGCTGGATAACAGGAGCCGGGACTGGGCGAACCATCAGCATCTTTGGCCACGCAGGGGCTTTGCTGGCCTACACGTCCATCATCGGCTACCTTCTCTATCGGCGCAGCGGGCACTACAGCGTGGGAGTCCTGCGAAGGATCACGACCAACACCTCGCGGAGCGCTGTGCGCTCCAGCATCGGCATCGCCTCCCTGGTGGGCATGGCCCTGGTCATGGATCACAGCGGCATGACATACTACCTGGCCCAGGGCATCAGCCGAAGCGTTGGCGCAGCCTTCCCCCTCTTCTCGCCCCTCATCGGCGTGCTGGGCGCGTTCATGACCGGCTCCAACACCAACTCCAACGTCATCTTCGCCCCCTTGCAGAAACAGGCTGCCGAGCTAATCGGGATCAGCGTTTTCATCATCCTTGCTGCTCAGACCACGGGCGGCTCTTTAGGGTCCATGCTGGCCCCGGCCAAGCTCATCGTGGGCTGCAGCACGGCCGGCCTGGCCGGACGGGAGGGTGAGGTTCTTAAGAGGACGTTTGTGCCAGGCCTTCTGATCGCTGCTTGTGTTGGGGTGGTGGCCTGGCTGGTCATTCGGACGTGATGCGTCAAACGTGAAGCGTCAAACGTCAATCAATCCTCACGTGTAACTGCTCAGGTGCCTGGCACTTTTGCTGAATCTGGTCACTCCAGACGATTTTGTGACGGGGGGCTCTGCGTTTTCTGTCGAATTATGCAAGTGCCAGGCACCTTCAAGCGGTCAGCCTGAGCAGTTACCCTCACGTTTTACGTTTGACGTTTTACTGAAAGGTACGCTTACCATGCTTGCTATCTTCCTGATTATTGCCCTCATTGGAGGCATCGTTCATTGGCTCGTTTATCGTCCCCTGCCCAAGATCAACGGCACGGTGCGAGTGAAGGGTCTCAAGGGTAAGGTAGAGGTCGTACGGGATCACTGGGGCGTCCCTCACATTTACGCTGAGACCGAGGAGGATCTCTTCTTCGCCCAGGGCTACGTTCATGCCCAGGACCGCCTGTGGCAGATGGAGTTCCACCGCCGCCTGGCCAGCGGCACGTTGGCCGAAATCGCTGGGGGGATGGCCCTGGAGGTTGATCGCTTCGCTCGCATCATCGGTTTTCGGCGAGCAGCCCAGGCCGATTTGGCCCTGCTAGGCGAGCAGCCCCTCCGCTATCTGGAAGCCTACTCCCAGGGGGTAAATAGCTTCATAGAAACCCACCGCTCCCGCCTGCCCCTGGAGTTCACTCTGCTCTGGCACAAGCCCACTCCTTGGAGCCCCCTCGATACCGCAGTCTTTGCCAAATTCATGGGCTGGTCTCTCTCGTGCAACTGGGAGAGCGAACTGCTGCGGGGCAGCCTCGTCGAGATGCTAGGCCCGGAAAAGGCGGCTGAGCTTGAGCCGATCTATCCGGAGAACAATCCCATTATCGTTTCCACGGGGATGGACTATCCAGCAGGTCCATCCCGAAGTAAACGAGCATCCCCAGATCCGGCGAGTAGAGGTGTTGGAGTTCCCAACTTATTGGGGGTACGGTGTAGCAATCCCCAACAAGTTCGGGGTTCCGGTGCGCTAACCTGCGGGAGTGACCGACTTTGGGAAAGCCCTAGCTACCAAGATGTAGCCGCCAGGTTTCTGGCAGAGTACCACAAGGTCGCCGGCCTTTTGGGCCTGGGTGGACAAGGTGCGGGGAGCAACAATTGGGTCATCAGTGGAGCCAGGTGCATCACGGGCAGGCCCCTCTTGGCCAATGACCCCCATCTGCCCCCTCTGATGCCCTCCATCTGGTACGAGAACCACCTGATGGGCGGCAGCCCTTCGGCGGGCCCTTCGTCAGGCTCAGGACGCAGCTCAGGACGTGGCTTGGCAGTTGCTGGGGCATCCATGCCAGGGGTGCCCGGCGTGGTGCTCGGTCACAACGACCGCATCGCCTGGGGAGCGACCAACGCAGGCCCCGATGTGCAGGACCTCTACATCGAGCATCTTAGGACTTCCTCCGGTTGTCCGGAGTATCAATTCCAGGGAGAGTGGGAGAAAGCCCAGGTGGTGCGCGAGGAGATAAAGGTGAGGGGCAAAAAAGAGCCTATCGTCGAGGAGGTGATCGTCACCTGCCACGGCCCCATCATCAACGGCCTCCTCGGCGAGGGGACGCCGCCTCTGGCTCTGCGTTGGGTGGGACACGAGCCTGGCTCGATGCTTCAGAGCTTGGGTATCAATGGGGCCGGGAACTGGGAGGAGTTCGTAGCGAGTTTGCGCTCTTGGTCAGTCCCCGCCCAAAACATGGTCTACGCTGATGTGGATGGCAACATCGGCTACTACATGGCGGGGCAGGTGCCCATCCGCGCCAAGGGACTGGGCCTCTTCCCTGTTCCCGGCTGGACGGGAGAGTACGAGTGGACGGGCTATATCCCCTTTGAAGAGTTGCCTCAGGTCTATAACCCGCCCGCTGGCTACATCGCCTCGGCCAACAACAAGATCGTGGGCGACGACTACCCATACTTTCTCACGCTGGAGCCAATGCCAGGCTACCGGGCGCGGCGAATCGTTGATCTGATCGAGGCCCAGGATAAGCTCTCCATCGAAGACTGCCAGGCCATGCAAGTGGATTTCTACGGCGTCCCTGCCGAGGAGTTGGTCCCCTACATCCTGGCTCTTCAGCCCGACGACGAGGGATGCCGCCGGGCGGTGGAGTACATCAAGGGTTGGGATCGTTGCCTCACCGCCGACAGCGTGGCCGCCGCCATCTACGAGGTCTTTGAGTTCCAGTTCCTCAAGCTCACGTTCTCCGACAAGCTGGGCAAGTGGGCCGATTACTACTTCGGGGCCGGCCGCCTGGAGCTTGCTCCTATCACCACTTTCATAGGCTGGGCTGCTGTGGCCCTGCGGGGCTTTCTCAAACAGGAAGATTCCAACTGGTTTGCCGATGGGGCTACGGGAGAGCCTCGAACGCGGGAGGAGATATTGCTGCTGGCCTTGAGGGAGACGGTGTCCACTCTGCGAGGGGAGTTGGGTGATGATATGGCGAAGTGGCAATGGGGGCGACTGCACCAAACCACCTTCAGCCACCTCTTTGGCAGGATCAAGCCTCTGCACCTGCTCTTCGATAAGGGGCCTTTCCCAACCGGGGGCGATAGCGAGACCGTCTGGCAGGCTTCCGTCGTTCCTGGCTTCCCCACCAGCCCGGTGGCCATCATCCCCACCTACCGGCAGATCATTGATCTGGGCGACTGGGAGCGCTCGGTAGCTGTCAATTCCACCGGCCAATCGGGCCAATTGGGCAGCAGGCACTACGCCGATATGATCGAGCTCTGGCGCACGGGCAGCTACCACCCCATGCTCTGGGAGCGAGCTAGCATCGAGCGCGAGGCGGAGGGGACGTTGATCCTGCTGCCGAAAGGAGTAACGAGTCAATGAAAGACCAAGTTCGTGTCCTCTGTACGCTGAGGTTCACCCAGGAACAACTGGACAAGCTACGGGCAGTGTCGCCGCGCCTGGTGGTGGAGCAGAAGACTTGCCACGATGCCGAAGAAGTGCAGGAAGTTCTGGATGAGGACACGGAGGTGTTGTATGCCTTCCCTGTGCCGGACGATCTGCTATCGAAAGCCCCCAGGCTGCGGTGGCTACAATTGCACAGCGCTGGGGCCGATCACTTGCTGGGCCAACCCGTCATGAAAAGCGACGTGACCATCACCACTATCAGCGGCATCCACGCAACCCCCATCGCCGAGTACGCTTTCGCCTCCATGTTGGCCTGGAGTCGCCGCGTGCCCAAGATGCTTTACTACCAGAACCAACGAGAATGGCCCAAGGGTCGCTGGGGTATCTTCGTCAGCCAGGAGCTCAGAGGGGCGACTCTGGGAATTGTGGGCTACGGCAGCATCGGCCGGGAGGTGGGAAGGCTCGGCAAGTGCTTTGGCATGAGAGTAGTGGCTACCAAGAGATCAGTGGGTGAGGTGAGTGATGCAGGATACAGGGTTCCGGGGACTGGCGATCCTGAGGGCCAGATGCTCGACCGGATTTACCCGCCTGAGCGACTAGGAGAGATGCTGGCGGACTGTGACTTCGTGGTGATCTCGCTGCCCCTGACCCCAGAGACGAGAGGGTTCATCGGGGAGAAGGAGCTAGGGGCGATGAAGCCCAATGCCTATTTGGTCAACATCTCTCGTGGGGGCATCGTTGACGAGCCAGCGCTCATCAAAGCTCTGCAAGAGGGTTGGATCGCTGGAGCGGGCCTGGATGTCTTCGAGACGGAGCCCTTGCCGACCGATAGCCCGCTGTACGACCTGGACAACGTAATCCTATCGCCCCACGTGGCTGGTTTCACTCCTCACTACGACGAACGGGCTACTAATCTCTTTGCGGAGAACCTGCGCCGCTATCTGGCTGGCGAAGAATTGCTGAACCTGGTGGATAAGAAAGCGGGATACTGAGTCAATCATTAGTGTCAACTTAAGACCTCGGAGGTTTCCGGCCATGCCTCTGTTGGCGAAGTTGCCTTGATTATCTGGTTGGTTTGCTGGCGAAATCGCGTCTGAAAACCTCCGAGGTCTGGATCGCGCTCTTAAGTTGACACTTATGCTGAGTCAATGAGCCAACGAGGTGATGAATGATGGGGCCAAACCCTCGTTGCCTCGCTTACTCGTTCCTTGCCCGAAATCTCCTCCGACGATCTACATCTTCATAGACATCTTCGCCCGTCTGGTCAGTGATCCAGCTTTTGGCCGGGTGAAGGTCCCGCTTGAAGCCTTCCCCCAATGAGATACCCGTAGCTTCTTTGACTAAGTAGATGGCTTTAGCGGCGTAGGCGATGATGTAGTAAGGCTCCAGGCGGCTTAGGTCCTCGAAGAAGAAACCGCAGCTAGTATACATGGCCTGGCGGCAGTATTGAGCCTCTAGCAAGGTCAATATCCGCTTCGACTGCCCCTCGGTGAGCTTTCCAGCGGCGTGCTGAGTTAAGAAGGCTCTCCCCTTCATTTTCCCTAGAACCACCTGGATGTAATCGTTTCGCAGCGTCCAGAGATCCACCACCCACCTCTTGACCTCGTCCTGATAGAGAGCGTCAATCTTCTGGGCCAATTGGTCCAGAGCCTTTCGCAGGGGGCGCTTCCAACCGCTCTCGCCCTGTGTGCAAGGGCATCCCTCCCGCCAACGGGCCACGCCATGCCCGCAACTCCACGAAGTGTCATCTACGATTTCAACCTCTGCCGTCGGTGGGTGCTCCTGCAGATAGCGCGCCAGGAAAGTCACCTCGTAGCCTGCCCTGGGAGCCGTTTCGTGCAGCAGGTGGTACAGAAACCGCTCCCCTTCGCGATGGTGGTGGCCGAAGGTCTCGCCATCGGTAGCTACCAGGCACAGCCCCTCACCGTCGGCCCCATGAAAGCCCGACAGGCAGTTCTCAGCAAAGTTCCTGGCGTCGCTGGTCATCTCCGGATCGAAAGCCAGGCGATTGGACAGAGTCCCATCTCTGAAGAAGACGGCCATCTCTTGGCCACGCGGCAGCCGAACCCGATATGGTCCCGCGCCATCGAGCTGCCCCTTTGCCTGATGAGGAGAGAGAATGGTGAAAGCAATGCCCTGGCTGGCCATTGCCTCCAGGGTCTCCAGATCCACTGCCATCTCTGGCAGCCATGTCCCCAGAGGCTGGTAGCCGAAGCGGTGACGGAAGTCGGCCAAGCCCCAGGCGATTTGGGTCTCTTTGTCGCGTCGAGTGGCTAGAGGGAGGATGGTGTGATTATAGGGCTGGGCGAGGGCGTTGCCCCCACCATAGGAAGTCCTGTTGCGCCGGTTGGCCTCGACGATGCGCCGATGGGTGGGTGGATCGTGGCCCTGCAGCCAGGCTGCCAGGGTGGGACCGAGGTTGAAGCTCAATGCCTCGAAGTTGCCGAGCTCCGCGTTGGGGCGGTAGCACTCGGCATTGATCTTCTCGTTGAAGTTGGCAAAGGGTTCGGCCCCTTTTTCGGAGGAAATGATTCCTGTGAAGGGGTCCTCGCGAGGAGGCTGATAGAAGTGGGCGTGAAAGCAGAAGCTCTTCATTAACTTAGAACTGACTTTGGATTCGTCAACATGCCCACAAGATCAGACCGGGCTCATAGGGATTACTCAGGTCTTCATGATGGGGGAGCACCCGCAGGGCATAGCCGTACCGGCCACTGGTGCGACAGGGAATAGAGCCGACGAATACATGGCTCCCATCACCATTGGACTCCATCCATTGCATGGGTATGGCGTCACCCTTCGGGATTTCTCCCCTCGTGTCGAGGAGACCGTAGTAAAGTTGCACAGCCACGTCTTTGGGCTCAAGGACGCCCAGGTAAACCTGAGCTCGTACCTGGAGTGCAGCGCCGACCTTGAGCTTGGCTGGTACTTCCGCCTCCACGTTATCCACCCTAATAGCGGCCCAGTGTTCGCGGAGATGGGATTTCCAGTGCGCAATAGCCTTCGCTCGAGCCATTTCATTCTCAGTTAGGTGCTGATGGCGCTGGGCCGCAGGCAGATAGAAACGCTCAGCATACTCACGAACCATGCGGTTGGTGTTGAAAACTGGACAGATGGTTCGCATGGCGGCTTTCATCCGAGCGATCCATTTATGCGGAAGTCCGTCGGAGTTACGATCGTAAAACAGCGGCACGATCTCTTTCTCCAGGATTCCATAGATGGCCTTGGATTCGATATCGTTCTGATAATCGAGATCTTCATACAGCTCACCTTGTCCGATGGCCCAGCCGGTGTTGGGCTGATACGCCTCATCCCACCAGCCATCGAGGGTACTCATATTGAGAACACCATTGGCAGCGGCCTTCATCCCACTGGTGCCACTAGCCTCCTGAAAGCGAAGGGGAGTGTTGAGCCAGATATCAACTCCCTGAAGCAGATAGCGAGCAGTAGCCACATCATAATCCTCGATGAAGACTATCCGCCGCCGAAACTCCTCTCGTCGGGCGAAATGGACGATCTGCTGGATAAGCTCCTTGCCTGGGTTGTCCTGAGGATGGGCCTTCCCTGCGAAGATGATCTGAACCGGGCGCTCATTGTCGTTCATGATCCTTGCTAGACGATCCGGATCGCGCATGATCAGGGTAGAGCGCTTGTAGGTGGCGAAGCGGCGGGCGAATCCGATAGTCAGGGCCTTTGGGTCCAATACTTCGCTTGCCTTCTCTATCTCCGATGGGGGAACGCCCCGGTTATTGAGCTGCTCGCGCAGCCGCCGACGGACGGCAGCCACCAGACGCTCCCGCCGTCTCTGATGGGTCCGCCAAAGCTCCTCGTCGGGAATTCCATCTACTCGTTCCCAGACAGTCTGGTCGTCCGGGCGTTCCAGCCAGCGGGGTCCCAGATAACGGCCATAGAGCCCAGCCATACCCCGAGAGATCCAAGAGGGGACATGGATACCGTTAGTGACAGAGGTGATAGGCACCTCGTCCTCAGGTACGCCTGGCCAGATAACCTGCCACATTCTGCGCGAGACCTGGCCGTGCAGCCGGCTCACTCCGTTGGTGTGAGCTGCCAGGCGCAGGGCAAGGATAGCCATACTGAAGGGCGCTCCGTTGTCCGCCGGATTCTCGCACCCTAAGGCCAGGAATTCCTCCCGCGAGAGTCCCAGGTCTTTATAGTAAGCGGAGAAATACCTGTCCATGAGATGAGGTGGGAACCTATCAATCCCGGCCGGGACGGGAGTGTGGGTGGTGAAAATGTTGCCGGCCGAAGCGGCCTCCCGCGCCTCCGCGAAAGATAGTTCTTGCTCCTTCATAAGGATGCGGATCCGCTCCAGAGCCAGGAAGGCAGAGTGCCCCTCGTTCATGTGGCAGACGGTGGGGCGGACCCCCAGAGTTTCCAGGGCGCGGATGCCACCGATGCCCAACATGATCTCCTGCTGGATACGCATCTCCAGATCCCCACCATATAGCTCGTCGGTGATGTCTTGATCCTGACGACTATTGACCGGGATGTTGGTGTCCAGCAAGAAGAGGGACACGCGGCCAACATGAGCGCGCCATACCTGGGCAGTGACCTTGCGACCGGGATAGTCAACCTGTACTGTCACCGGCGTTCCGTCCTCTTCCCGCTCCAGTTGTACGGGCATGTTGTAGAAATCATTCTCTGGGTATAGCTCCTGCTGCCACCCATCTGGGTTCAGGTATTGACGGAAGTACCCTTCCTGGTAGAGAAGCCCCACCCCCACCAGGGGCAGGCCCAGGTCACTGGCCGACTTAAGGTGATCGCCCGCCAGCACCCCCATGCCCCCCGCGTAGTTGGGCATGCAGTCGGTGAGTCCAAACTCGGCTGAGAAGTAGGCAATGTAGGGCTCTCTGGGCGCGCCATGGGATTTCTTGTACCAAGTATTTTGGCTACGCACATAACGGTCGAACTGTTGATAGACCCGCTCCAAATGGGCCAGGAATCCATCGTCTTCGGCTGCTTCCTCCAGTCGCTCCTGCTCAATGCCTCCCAATAGCAGCACGGGGTTGTGGCCGGACTCCTCCCAGAAGTCGCGGTCCAACCGGCGGAAGAGATCAATAGCACCCAGATTCCAACTCCACCAGACGTTGTAGGCCAGATCTCGGAGGCGCTCCAGCTCGGTCGGTAAAGAAGGAACGACGGTAAAAGTGCAGATAGGTTGCATAGTTACTCACCTCTAGTCAGCTCACAAAAATTGACCTGGTTGAGGACATCACCTCAGTCGTCAACCAGGTCAGTTAGTCGGTGTCTAGAGCCGATTTGGCTCGTGCTTGGTCCACTCATTGTGGGCATATTATGCAACACTTTGCCCTCAATGTCAAATGCTTTCGCTCGCCTTGTCCAGCCGTTCCAGCACCCGCTCACGACCCAGGACGCTAAGCGTCCCAAAGAGGGGTGGGGCGACCTTCTTGCCCGTAGCCGCCACGCGGATGACGCCGAAGAGCTGGCCAGCCTTCAGGCCTAGCTCCTCGACCAGGGCACGCAGGGCCTTCTCTAGGGTTTCCTCGTCGAAATCGGGCAGTGCCGCCAAAGTCTCACGGGCCTTCCGCAGGGCGGCCAGCGATTCCGCCGCCGTCATCTTCTTGCCCACCAGTAGCGCGGGCTCATAGCTGATCTGATCAACGAAGAAGAAATCAACCCACTCTGCAGCCTCGGTCAACTTCTTAAGTCGTTCCTGGATCAGGGGCACGACCTCCCGCGCCTCCTTCCTTTCCCTCAGCTCCCTCTCCTCCATGCCCAAGCCACTGGCCAAGAAGGGAATCAATCGCTCATACAGAGCATCCTGACTCAACGCTCGGATATAGACGCCGTTCATCCACTCCAGCTTGTCGTAGGAGAAAGCGGCCGGCGATTTGCTCACCCCTGCCAGGTCGAACTCCTCTATGAGCTCCTGGCGGGTGAAGAACTCGGTCTTGTTGTCGTAGGCCCAGCCCACCAGGGCCAGGAAGTTGACCATGGCCTCAGGTAGATAGCCCTGCTGGCGGAACTCGTGGACGGCCACGCCCCTGTGGTTAGTGCCCACAGGACTAACCGCGCCGTGCCGCTTGCTGAGCTTGCCCTTGCCCGTGGGAGACAGGATGATGGGCAAATGGGCGTAGATGGGAATCTCCCAGCCAAAGGCATCGTAGAGCAGGACGTGCTTGGGGACGCTGGGCAGCCACTCGTCGGCCCGCATGATGTGGCTGATCTCCATCAGGTGGTCATCCACCACGTTGGCCAGGTGGTAGGTGGGATAGCCGTCGGATTTGAGGAGCACCAGGTCGTCTAGCCTGGCGTTGTCCACTATGGTGTCGCCGTGGAGCACATCGTGGAAGGACGTCTGACCCTCCAGGGGGACCTTGAGGCGCACCACCGGCACAATGCCCTGAGCCTCGTACTCGGCGCGTTCCCTGGCGGTCAGATAGCGGCAATGGCGGTCGTAGCCAAGGTTCGGCTCGCCCCGACTCCGCCGCTCCTCCCGCGTCAGGGCCAGCCGCTCTGGGCTGCAGTAGCAGCGGTAGGCATGTCCGTCGTCTACCAACTGCTGAGCGTATTTCTGGTAGAGGGCCAGCCGCTGAGACTGGTAATAAGGGCCATAGTCGCCGCCCACTTCGGGTCCCTCGTCCCACTCCAGGCCCAGCCAGCGCAGGCTCTGCAGGATGCTCCCCACGGCTTCGGGCTCATACCGTTTGCGGTCCGTGTCCTCAATGCGTAGGATGAAAGTGCCGTTGTGATGGCGGGCGAAGAGCCAGTTGAAGAGCGCCGTCCTGGCTCCCCCCACGTGAAGATAGCCCGTGGGGCTGGGGGCGAAACGCACGCGAACGGTGTTGGTCATCTTCTTTCCTCTCCAGGTTCATAATCTCAACCTTCTGTGGTTTATCGCTCTGGGCTCAATTTGCTCATGATCTTACGGGCCAAATCGTTGTAGAAGATCTACTTGCAATGTGCTAAGAATGTCGTCGGTCATCTGACCATACCTCAAGAGCATAGGCCCACAGGTCGCGCTGGTAGGGCTTCATCCTCAATCGCTCGAAATTCTCCCGCACGTCGTCCACTGTCAGGTAGCGCCAGATGTCCTCCCACTTGGCGTACTCCAAGATGCGGGTGATCCCAGGCTTTTTCAACTTCGTTGTCACCCTGCAGGATGCGGTGCACGTCCTCTTCGGTCAAGTCATAGTCCCATATAAAGTAGGGACGCTGGTGTTTGGCTGATTGGTCACTCATTGTCACCCCCCAGGTAGTCCTTTAGTCCTTAGTGATGGCGTTGCTCCCTAGCTTATCCGGCACCCCATTATAACACACAAACCTGTCTGATGCAATCCAGCGGCTTTTCTTCCGGCGCCCACTAGACAAACAAGGCAAATTGGCGACATAATTACGGTTGCCTCAGATAGCCTTTCTGATTCTCGTTGAAGGGCACAGGCCAAACGCACCGATTCCTGTGAGTTGCCAAATGGTGTTGCAGGACGGTGACACCTCGTCTCGAAACCGTAGCATCGCTGCCATACTCCCGTAACATCCACGTGCTACTATTTCAGACAGATCAGCGTAGTGGGGAACCTCTTCGGCCCCCAATACGTCTAGAGTATGAAGCCAAATCAGATAAAGGGGGGGGACATGGCCGCATGATTTGGCTAGAGGACAATGAGACTATTCATATCTTCTACGAGGACGGGGTAGGATATTATCCAGAGCATTATCCGGACTGGCAAGGGCACTTTGAGCGATTTGAGGATACCTGGACGCCGGACGAGCCCGAAAGTGATCCGGCGGTTGTTCCGCCAGAGGGGCTGTATCAACCGATCAGGGGCTTTGGCAAGGTGTGGCGTGAGAATCCATAGGTGCGAGAGAAACTAGGTTGGGCCATAGCCCCGGAGCAAGGTTTCGAAGGCCTGCTGCAATATGAGCACCACGAAGGGTCTTCATCGGGTGCAAACACATACGTGCGGACAGTTGATAACCAAGTCATTTGGTATTTCGGAGCGTATGTAGGGCCCTGGGGATTTGTGACATCCTAGTTGCGGTGTCGTACCAGGTTCTGCCACTACCGATGAGCAATCAGATTCAGGAGGGAGGA
>CAZGKH010000007.1:22065-23981 GCA_964525665.1 uncultured Anaerolineae bacterium
TACAACACACGGACCCACGCTGGCAAGCTAAGTACTGGAACAACACGTTCCTGTCGGGCGAGCCAGTGCTGCGGCAAATGGAGGCTGATCTGGACCATGACTGGGGTTCCAACTCTCCCCACTTCCGCGTTCAGGCCGACCACTTCTCAGCGCGCTGGACTCGCTACATTGACGTGGCCCCCGGCGCCTATCGCTTCACCGTCACCAGCGACGATGGCATTCGGGTTTGGGTGGATAGTGATTTGATCATTGACCAGTGGCACGATCATCCGCCCACGACCTACACCGCCCAAGCGTATCTGGGTGACGGACACCATCTGCTCAAAGTAGAGTATTACGAGAGAGGCGGCGTTGCCGTGGCCAAGGTTTCCTGGACACTGGCCACAGACACTCCTCAGTACTGGCGAGGAGAATACTACAACAACAAAACGCTCAGCGGCACGCCCAGTCTGGTGCGTGATGATCCGGAGATCAACTTCTCCTGGGGCAGTGGCTCGCCAGCGCCTGGGCAAGTCAATGCCGACGTCTTCTCAGCCCGCTGGACCCGCAACTTGGCCCTGTCCGCTGGCAGCTATCGGTTCCGCATGACCGTTGACGACGGAGCTCGCCTGTACGTGAACGGACATCTGCTGATTGATGCCTGGAAGGACCAACCCCCGACCACCTACACCGGCGACATCTACCTGCCCGGTGGTTCGATCACGGTGCAACTGGAATACTACGAGAACTGGGGCATCGCTACGGCCCAACTGGCCTGGGAGAACGTTTCTGTGGCCCACTGGCAGACCTACTCCAATCCGTACTTCGGCATCACCCTGAAATACCCTGCTAACTGGCAGCCGGTGCCGGGGTATGGCGAGCCAGAATCCGGCGAGAAGTATGCTGGGACAGACGGCTTCTTCATGATCAATGCCATGGACGGCGAAAGCATAGATAGCGTGGCCGCTGCCGAAGCCTACCATAAACTGCAAACTTATGGCTCCCAGCCAACCATCGAAAGCCTGCATGTTCAAGGCCAAGAGGCCCGGCTCATCCTGCCCTCAGCAGACCAGCCGGCAGGGATGGACGGCCAGTCGGCGCTTATCGTCCGCTATCCCCAGCCGGTGGAGATTGGTGGACACGTCTACCCCTTCTTCGTACTCTACGCTGACCAGGATCACGTTCGGGCCATTGGGGAAACGCTGCGGTTCACCACTACGCCTACCCCGACCGGCGTGATCGTTGATGACACTGACCCGGGTTTCGTCAAAAACGGTTCGTCCACCGGCTGGCACACCGCGGCCGAGGGCTACGGCGGCCACCTGACCTGGACCCGCAACAACGACCAGGTGCGTTCCAACTACAACTGGGCGCGTTGGTATCCTGATCTCGCGCCGGGCCGCTACGAAGTCTTCGTCTACATCCCTGAGCGCTACACCACCACCCCGAAGGCGCGCTACTGGGTATCCCACCGCGACGGCTATACGCTGCGCCTGGTGGACCAGTCAGCCAACGGTAGCCGCTGGGTTTCGCTGGGCGTCTACTGGTTTCGTGGCACGAACGACGACCACGTGTCGCTGTCCGACGTCACCTACGAGCCATACCTGTCGCGCCTGATCGCCTTTGATGCGGTGAAGTGGGTGCCGCGCTAGTCGTGTTGGAAGAAGGGAATAGAGGTTGAAAGGGTGATCTCGCCCTGATTGAGGCAGGGTTGGATACACTGTGCCCTGCACAACCATGATCTCTCAGAATATGACTACATGAACGGGAGGTATTACGGCCTATGCGATTCGCTTCACAGAGACGACTTGCCACTCTTTTGCTCGCCTGGTTCATCCTGTCCTTCCTCGCCGCCTGTAGCGCCGACCAATCGGCAACGCCAACGGCGGCGCCAATCCCTGTCAAGGCCAGCCCAACGACGCAGGTCACCCGGTTTC
>CAZGKH010000008.1:0-11504 GCA_964525665.1 uncultured Anaerolineae bacterium
GAGAGCAGGTGACGGTTGCCGATGCGCACGTTGGTCAGGCCGGCGGCGAGGGCGGCAGCCTCAGCGGCATCGGCATGGCGCACCGAGGTGCGGGGTAGGTCGGGCATGTAGAAGTGGGGATGGAAACCCAGTAGAGCGTAGGGAATAGTGGGGTCGAGGGAAGCGATGAAGGAGGCGATCTCGCTAACCTCTTTGGCGTCAACGTAGCCCGGCACCAGCAAGGTGCTGGCCACGATCAGCGGGGGTTCCGGACGCTCTGGAATGTGTTTGGCGGTGCGAGCAAAGTTCTCCAGCGTCCTCTTGTTCGATACTCCTGTCAAAGCCAAGTGGAGGCTCTCGTCGTAAGCCTTGAGATCAAACTTGATGCAGCCGCCGGTCTCCAGCGACAGTTGCACTGCCTTGTCCAGTAGCTTGGGCTGCATGGTGCCGTTGGTCTCCCAGCAGATGCGCACGCCTCGCTGGGCCAGGATGCGCGAGGTAGCCAGGGCATGAGGCATCTGGGGCGTGGGGTCGCCGCCGAAATAGCAGATGCAGTAGGTGCGGGCATCGGCCTTGTCGGCTAGCTCCTGCGCCGTCATGCCGCTGCCCTTGGACGACATCTGGCGATAGTGCCAGTTCTGGCAGAACAGGCAGTTCAGGGAACAGGCTCCATAAAACACCGCCAGGTTCTTGTAGCCGTACTGGGTATGCCCTGGGCAAGCCCAATCGGCCACGCAGTTGGTGGGCAAGGGATCATAATACCAGTGCAGTAAGCCCTTCTTGGCCGTTCCCGCCAGATGGATCAGCTTGTCCCCCCGGTTCTCCCTGAGGCCGCAGAAGCCGCGCTCTCCCTCTGGGATGTTGCACTCGTTGGCACAAAGCGGACAATGCACACCCAGGGGATCATTGGGCGAACTTGTCGGCAGGTCGAATTCCAGCCGCGTCTCGGCCTGCATCTTCTGGATGCGCGGCAGCACCTCCTGGGGCCGCTCTCGAATGCAATCTACGCAGGCGCCCAGAATAGAGGCGACGAGGGGGGATTGTTGGCCGCAGGTCAGGCACTCGCCCTGATCAAGGTAATCGTAACCAGTGAATATTCTCATCTATGAACCAAAGTAGCCTCGTGAAACGTGAATCACCCACCACGTCTCGCTCTTTACGTTTGACGTTTCACGCATCACGCATTTGATAGTCTAGGTTTGCACAGAATCTCAAGCACCCGGAGATCGAAGAAGGCTTGAGCGTTGGCGGGTTTGAGCACCACGGCCGTGTCGGCGCCTTTGCCCGTGCCAGCGATGGCGATGACGGGCTCATCGGTCCGCGCCAGCCCTGCATCAGCGGCCATCAGGGTTATCTCCACCACCACCTTCATGCCCTCGCCAAAGATGCGCAGAGTGTAGGCGATAATCTCTTCCAGTTCATAAGTGCGCAACTTCTTACGAACCGCTCGGCCTACCCCACCAAAGGCGTGCTGGCTGGTTAAGATTTTGCCCCCCGCAGCTTCGATAGCCGCCCGATTCTCGTCGGTCAGCTCTTGATAATCAGGCTCTTTGAAGCCCGTGGAGTGGGTGACCGCCACCACGTTGTAACCCCGAAAGACCTCGCAAGCCCTGGCCCCTGTCTCCCCACGAGTGCTGGCCACCAAAATAGTCTTGATCCCTAGCTCTTCGGCCCGCCTCTTGGCAAGCTCGAGGGTGCGCTCCGTGTTATCTTTGCCCTGCTTCTCGAAATAGGTAGTAAGCACTTGAACTTCAGATGACATCTCTCTCCTCGTTGACTTGTTACTCATTTTGTGTTGGGTGAAGGTCTCTGACCGAGCCCCTTTCGCCTCGGTCGGGAGACCTTCGGAGATCAAACCCGTTGCCTCGTTACTAATTTCCTGCGTACTCTTCCCCGCTGATGAACTGACCGCCGGTGACCTCACGCGAGGTCAGTCGGCGCTGGGGATCGAAGATCAGGGCCACCTCAAGGCGCTCGAAACAGCGCTGGCTGCCGATAAGCACCTTGCGCACGACGTAGTCGGTGATACGTCCCTCATCGCTGTAGTTGGGCGTCAGGTCGTGTCTCAGATCAAGGCGAGTTCTGAGCGCCTCGCCGCACTTGTCGCAGCGGACGTAGACCCAAAGCGCTTCGCCCTCCTCAGCACCTTTGGGTGATAACGCGGATGCTATCTTTTTAAGAAAGCTCATTTACAGACCTCCACGAGTTTCTCAAGACCTGACAGGTTTTTGGGAAACCTGTCAGGTCTTTATCGGAAGTAGGGAACGATAAACTTGAACAGGCAAATCAGGTCCAGCCCCAATAAGCCCAGGTATGGCAAAGCGAAAACCAAATCATTGTACTTCTCAGACAGAAGCGCTTTGATTCCGAAGGCTATTGCCGCCCCGCTCAGCAGAGAGATGATTAGCTTGTTGAAGTCCCCAGTTACCAAGCCCTTGGCTGTCAGAATCAGGGTGCCCGCCAGGAACAAGCGGGCCATTGCTTTGGCGTTATCCTTGGCCAATACCCCCCGCAGGCCCAAAGCGAAGGCCAGACCGAGGGGAATCAGGGCAGGGAAGAGATAGCGCCCCTGATGCTGGACGAACTTTAGATTGTACCAGAAATAGGAGAGCAAAGTCAAGAAAGCCGACATAGCCAGGAGGCAAAGAGCTATCCTTTTTTGAGGAAATAAATTAGTGAAACCTGTCCTGAGCCCAGTCGAAGGATTCGTGTAATTCGTGGCAAGAAGGAGGGCCAAGCCCAATCCGACCACGGCACAGAGTAGAGCCAAGGTCAAGTAGATTCGCTGGTCTACCAGGATGCCCATCCAGCCAAACTGCGCCCAGAAGCTCCTGAAGGTGGTGAGGATGAAATCCTGGGCGAATCTGATTGCGCCGAACTGGGCCAACCACTCCGCGGTACGAGGCTGGCCAATTACTATGGCATCGTGTCTCTGCATACCAAAGATGTCCAGGCCACCATAGACTGAGGCATTGCGAATGAACCAGGGGAGGGTGAGGAGGAGAGCAGGTAGCAGATAGCAGATAGCAGGTAGCAGATAGCGTCGGGTAAAGTCAGATTCCCGGTTTCCCTCAAGCCACCGTTCTTTGATAATGATTGCTATCAGGGTCAAAGGGAGCGCAACCAGGGTGGTTATTTTAGTCAGCAGCCCAAGCCCTGTTAGGACACCCAGCCCAACGAGTTGCCCCATCCCTTCAGTACATCCCCCCTCAATCCCCCCCAACCCTTCGGCCTTGCTCAGGGCAGGCCCTGGGGGGGAAGTTTTGACATACCTCACCAACATCCACAGAATCACCGCCAGTATCAACTCCGCCAGGGTGCCGTTATTCACCGCTGCGGTCATGGCGATGTGCATGGGGACGAAGGCGACGAAGGCGGTGGCGCCGAGGGCCAGAGTCTCATCGTCGGGGAAAATCTCTTTGACGACGTGATAGGCCACCCAGAGCAGACAGCAGCCTAGCAGGACAGAGAGCAGGCGGAGAGACAGAAGTCTGCCAGCGAAGAGTTTGTAGACCGCAGCGGCCAGGATGTAATAGAGAGGAGGCTGATGGAACTCGTAGCGGAGGGGCTCGATGGACATCTCCGGGGGAAAGCGCCTGGCTTTGATCTCCTCCAGGTAATTGTGGGGATAGTCGCCCATCTGGAGGACAGGGAAGCGATAATTCTCGGCCAGGTATTTGATGTAATTGTAATGGGCCGGCTCATCAGGCGCTTGCCAGGGAGGTGTCTTGACAGCATAGAGAGCGCCTGTGGCTAGATAAGCGACGATAATTAGCAGGGCCAAGCTCTTGGGACGGACACACTGGTTAGGCATAGGCCGTTGGGAAGTAACGAGTAACGGGGAACGAGGAAACTCAAAACTCGTAACTCAAGACTCGAAACTCATGAGCCGCGCCAGCTCCTCCTCCACGATGCTTTCGTCCAGCTTCTTGAAGAGCGGCTTGGGCTTGCGCAAGGCCTGGCCGGCTGCCAACTGACTGGGTGCCCACTCGCCCTCCAATCCGCTTCCATCGTAGCGGAGAGCCTGGTGGGTTCCATGTTCCTCCTGCAAGGTCTCGATGTACTGTCGGCCCATGATGTCCCCGTCATAGCCCAGAAAATGGTGCAACTTCTGGGACGAGAACGGCAAGAAGGGATAGAAGAGGGTCTTCAGCGAGTCTATAACCCGCAAGGCAACGTATATGGTGGTGCCCGCCGCTTCCCGATCCTCCTTGATCTGGAGCCAGGGAGCCTTCTCGTTTAGGTAGCGGTTGGCCTCGTGGGCCAGGGCCATAACCTCGCCTAGAGCCGCCTTGAACTTGCAGCCATCCAGGAGCTGGCCGACAGGCTCGAAGGCGGCCTCTACCTTGTCCAGCAGAGCCTGGTCCGATTCACCCAATTGACCCGGCCCTGTACTGTCCGTCCAGGACACGTGCGCTGGCACCTGCTTGCCGAAGTTCTTGTAAGCGAAGGTCAATACCCGATTGGCCAGGTTCCCCCAGGTAGCCACTAGCTCGTCGTTGTTGCGACGCAGGAAGCCGGCCCAGGAGAAATCGGTGTCGCGAGTCTCAGGGGCATTGGCTGTCAAGTAGTAGCGCAGTGGATCGGGATCATAGCGCTCCAGGTAATCGGGCAACCAGACAGCCCAGTTGCGGCTGCCCGATATCTTTCGCCCCTCCAGATTTAGAAACTCGTTGGATGGCACATCGTAGGGCAGATTCAATGACCCTTTCTCGGCATACAACCGCTCGGTCCCCATCAGTATCGCTGGCCAGATGATGCTGTGGAAGGGAATATTGTCCTTGGCGATGAAATTGTAACTGCGGCCAGGCTCGTACCACCACTCCTTCCATTTCTCTGGCTCGCCCGTTATCTTGGCCCACTCGATGCTGGCTGAGAGGTAGCCGATCACCGCCTCAAACCAGACGTAGATCGTCTTGTCCTCGTAGCCCTCCACCGGCACGGGGATGCCCCACTCCATGTCGCGGGTGATGGGCCGCTCTAACAACCCTCTCTTGAGGTAATTCAGGGTGAAGTTGTAGACGTTGGGCCGCCAAAACGTCTTGTCCTGAACCCATTCCAAAAGTCGCTCGTTCAGGGCGGGGAGATCGAGGAAGAAGTGCTCCGTCTCTCGGACCACGGGGCGGCGGCCGCATACCTTGCAGGCAGGGTCTATAAGCTCGATGGCATCCAGGGGGTGGCCGCAGGTCTCGCACTGGTCGCCGCGAGCGTCCTCACTTCCGCAGTGAGGGCAGGTGCCGTAGACATAGCGGTCGGGCAGGAACTTGCGGCAGTGTTCGCAGTAGAGCTGCCGCGTTGTCTTCTGAGAGAGATAACCGTTCTCCAGAAGCGTCAGGAAAATGTCCTGAGCGACTCGGTGATGGTTTTCGGTGTCTGTGTGGGTGAAGAGGTCGTAAGCCAGACCCAGCTTGGTGAAACCATCCAGGAAAGTTTGATGATAGCGCTGGAAGACCTCCCGGGGCGAGACGCCCTCCTCGTCGGCCTTGACGGTGATGGGCGTGCCGTGGCTATCCGAGCCGGAGACCATGATGACATCGTTCCCTCGCAAACGCTGGTAGCGGGCGAAAATATCCGCTGGCAGGTACACCCCCCCCACGTTGCCCACGTGGACATAAGACGATGAATAAGGCCAGGCGACGGCCACTAGGATTTTCTCTCCCATTTTGAATCCTCCCTTTAGAGCAACAAGTGACAAGCTATGGGTAACGAGTAACGAGTTTCCTCAATCACTCGTTCCCTTCCACTCGTCCTTACTTACCCAGTTCAGCAGAAAGTCCGGTATATCTGGGTAGCCTTGTCTGTGCGCGAACCTCAACATGACCCCGAGGTGGAAACTGTAGACCTCATTGGCAGTGAATTTCTCACCATCGTACAGATTCATGGGCAACTTGCTGGCCACAACCCACCACCATGCTGGGGCTCTGCCTAACCAAGCTTCGCTAGGCATGAAGTCTACCCTATAGACTCTGGCCTCCATGGGGTCATCAGGTGGGTTGAAGGAGGCTACCAGGGTTGGCTCTCCAGCCTTGCCATTGGCCTCCACCTCGACGTAGTTCCTTACCGTCTCTTTTTCTTCCATGTCTACCCCCAATAAACAGTATCAGTGGGTCCAAACGCTGAAGCAGCGCGGGCTCACACGCCGTTCGGCTGAGCTCACGACGGAGCCCGCGAACCGGCGGTACTTCTTCGACCTACTGAGTATACCAGATTTCAGCACGTTTGGCAAGCCACTCCGATGAACTATGACCGTCCACGCGCAATCGCGCGTTTCAGCGTATCGCCGCGCAGACCCTGGCGCAGCGACTCCATCGCCAGCACGTCGGGGGTGGGGATGTTCCCCAGGTTGACGTTGTTGCCAAAGCGCATGATTGTGTACGTTGTGACTCCTCACGTCCACAGATGGGCATACTTGAGCCCGCTGCCGGTGTTGAACAGGACAACTGTCTCTTCGTCGCCGATCCAGCCCTGGCTCTGCAAGCGTTGGAACGCAACAAACGTGGCTGCACCCTCGGGGCAAGCAAAGATCCCCTGCGTGCGCCCGATGAGCAATGCAGCCTCTATCATCTCCTGGTCAGACACGGCAACGGCCGTGCCGCCACTCTCCCGCAAGGCGTGCAAGATCAGAAAATCGCCCACGGCTGCTGGCACACGCAGCCCGTCGGCGACGGTCTTGGCCTCCTGCCAAAGCTCGGCAAACTCCCGCCCTTCGTGAAAGGCTTTGACTATCGGTGCGCAGCCTTCGGACTGGACCGTCACCATGCGCGGTAGCTCTGGGCCTATCCAGCCCAGCTCTCTCATCTCACTAAATGCTTTCCACATGCCGATCAGGCCAGTGCCGCCGCCGGTGGGATAGATGATGACGTCGGGTAAAGACCAACCCATCTGCTCGGCCAGTTCGTAGCCCATCGTCTTCTTACCCTCCAGACGA
This sequence comes from uncultured Anaerolineae bacterium, assembly GCA_964525665.1. Lineage (GTDB taxonomy): Bacteria > Chloroflexota > Anaerolineae > VGOG01 > VGOG01 > CAYMKL01. Next base: position 6,908 of record CAZGKH010000008.1, read on the forward strand.
TAGGGTTCCTTGAGGGTGGAAACGTCAAAGCGGCCGAATTGGCGCACCTCTTCGGCTGCGACTCGGCCACAGTCGGTGATAAGCCCGTCCACCAGCGTGACCTTGGCGCCCAGGGCGCGGCACTCAACCACGAAAACCGGGGGCACGTCGTGGGGCATAAACACGTAAGCCTGCATCTCGGCCAGGGCAGCGTAGGCGCTCATGGCGCTAGCTGCGTTCCCCGCCGACGGGATTGAAACTGCCTCGACGCCCAGTTCGCGGGCACGCGAGACTGCCACACTCAGCCCACGGGCCTTGAACGAGGCGGTGGGGTTCAATCCTTCGTCCTTGATGAACAAGTTATCTAATCCGACTGCCTGGCCCAGTCGGGTGGCGTGGATCAGCGGCGTAAAGCCCTCTCCCAGGCAAAGCACGTGACGGGGATCGCGCACGGGGAGCAGTTCGCGGTAGCGCCATAGATTGGCCTCACGTCCAGCAATCACTTCTCGACTAATAGCCCGGCTGGCCCTCTCCAGATCGTAGCGAGCCAACAGCGGCTTACCACATGCAGGGCAGAGATTCCAGAGGCGGTCGGCTTCCAACTCTTTGCCGCACATGGCACACTCAAGGTGAGATAGAAAACTCATTGTCAACCTCCTCACAATAACTGTTCACGATGGAAAGCCATCCCAATCCATTCGACAATGCAGTGCACCTCTCTTATTGCGTGTGCTATGTGCTGCCTCTGTACTACTCATTAATTGCTTCCTTAAAAAACGTAACTACTTCAAAGGTGCAACGCCCTTGATTCTTGTCATTTCAGTGGTTTGACTGCTCAGATTATGCCTCAGAACAATCGGATTCTGTGGTTAAAGTGCGTTGTACCTGAGCAGTTACCCTTAAACTAATATAATGGTGCGTATAGTGAGAGGTGCTAACGCCATCGCCACTTGTTAAATCGGCCTATGCCATCAGCCAGGCCGTCCCCAGTCAGCATTGGCCGCAGTTCGTTCCAGAAGGATAAACCGCCCTGAAGTAGGCTTTGGGCCAGACAGAGGGGGATGAAGAGTGGGGGGACAGGCAAAGCGAATCACTGCCTGCGCGTTCTTGGTAGTAACCGATCATCAATGCCATTGAGATTGATACCGTGTTCAACCAAGTAGGGGCGACTCTCCTTCAGAGCCGTTTTAGGGGCGAGGCCAATATATATTATACTACATTTTTGAGCTTGGTGTCAACTCTTATGATCTGATAGTAGGATGTCAGACTCCAAGACCGGCTGAGCCACAGCAACGATTACAGAGCCAATTTGTCTAACTCTCCCTTTTTGGTGTATACTTACAGATGGATTCAGGGGGGCGCGGTGAAGGTTCATCTGGAGAGTGTGGGTTGCAAACTGAATCAAAGCGAGATGCAGGCTTTGGCCCGTGATTTCGTCCAGGCTGGATACCGGTTGGCTCAAGCTAGCCAGGAGGCCGACCTGTTCGTGGTCAACACCTGCACTGTGACCCAGCCGGCGGATAAGAAGTCACGGCAGCTCATTCGCCGCCTGCGCCGCGCCAATCCGACGGCCCGCATCATCGTGACTGGCTGCTACGCTGAAATGTCTCCCCAGGAGCTGAGGGCAGTTGATGGCATAGATCTGATTGTAGGCAACCAGGACAAAGAGCGACTGGTGGAGATGGCTGGGACACTGGTAGATTGGGAAACTGGTAGGTTGGTAGATTGGGAAACTGGTAAATTGGGCCATATCCGCGCCTTCATCAAGATTCAGGATGGCTGCAACAACCAGTGCGCCTACTGCATTGTCTCTCTGGCGCGCGGTAGGGAACGAAGCCGGCCCCGTGAGGAAATCCTGGAGGAGATCGAAGCTCTGGTGGCTATAGGGTATAAGGAAGTGGTCTTGACTGGCGTCCACATCGGAGGGTACGGGATGGACCTGGGCACCGGCCTGGGTCAGTTGGTCGAGGCCATTCTAACCGAAACCGCGCTACCTCGCCTGCGCCTTTCATCCATCGAGCCCTGGGACCTTGACCTATCACTTCTGCGCCTGTGGCAAAACCCACGCCTCTGCCGCCACCTGCACCTGCCTTTGCAGAGCGGTTGCGACGCCACCCTGCAACGCATGAGACGCCGCTACACCACATCACCGTACGCCCATCTGGTGGCCGCTGCGCGCCGATCAATCCCCAACCTGGCCGTTACCACCGACGTCATCGTTGGCTTGCCTGGCGAGACGGCTGAAGAGTTCGCCGCGAGCTTGAGCTTTGTGGAAGAGATGGAGTTCGCTCGCACCCACGTCTTCAAGTACTCGGCACGACCCGGCACCGCGGCTGCCGAGATGCCCCATCAAGTGCCCTATGCCGAGAAGAAAAGGCGTAGTGAGACCATGCTAGAGTTGGCGCGGGCCAGCAGCCAGAGCTTCCACCGCAGGTTCTTGGGCCGAAGGATGGAAGTGCTTTGGGAGATGCGATGTAGGGATGACAAACAAGCCTGGTCGGGCCTGACGGACAACTACATTCGAGTGATGGCCGGAAGCGAACTTGATTTAGCCAATACCATTACTTCGACCAGACTGGTGGGTTTGGTCGAAGGAGGGATGCGGGGGGAAGTGAGCTAGTTTGCCTGTCAGAGCATTGCCAGAACACGGTTCCGTTGTCAAAAATCCAAAATTCGTGGTATAATATTGATACAGCTCCAAACTACAGATGTTGTGTCGGGCTACGTGTTTAATCAAAGGGAAAGGAGAATCAAGAATGAGAACCAAAAGAACGATGATCCTGGTGGCCGTAGTAGCTTTCCTGACTCTGCTGTGGATCGCCAGCGGCGTTAGAGCTTACCCGCCAGTGGATGAGCCCACCGGCAAGGGGGGAGTAACCGTTGGCTCCACGATGTCATTGCTGATGAAGTACCAGGCACGGCTGCTCGATCCCGCTACCGGCGATCCCAAGCCTGATGGCGCCTACTCAATGACGTTCAGCATCTACGCCGTTTCTACGGGCGGCACGGCCCTCTGGTCGGAAACGAAGGACGTGGAGGTGGAAGGTGGCCTGTTCAACACCATCCTGGGAGATGTTGTCTCACTTTCCCAGAGTATTTTCACCGGCCAGGACCTGTGGCTGGGGATCAAAGTGGGAGCCGACGCTGAGACGAGTCCCCGCCAGCAGCTCTTGCCCATGCCCTACGCTATCTATGCCAGGAACGCCGACACGGTGGATGGAATGGAGGGGACCGATCTGGAGGAGTCGGCGGAGATAGACGCCGACATCGGCGCCCACGCTGCCATTGCCGATGCCCACCATGCTCGTTACGCCGATGCTGAGGCATGGGCGGCTGTCTTGGTAAACGATGGGGCGGGAAGCAGCCTTGATGCCGACCTCTTTGACGGGCTAGACTCAAGCGCCTTCGGCGACATCACCGCCGTGGCAGCGGGGACGGGGCTTTCCGGCGGAGGGACGAGCGGAGCTGTTACCCTTTCCGCCGACACTACCTATTTGCAGAGGCGGGTGATCGGCACCTGCGCCTCAGGCAACGCCATCCGCGTCGTCGGCGCTGATGGGACAGTCACCTGCGAGGCTGACGACGACACAACCTATACGGCGGGCACTGGCCTATCCCTGGCTGATACCACCTTCAGTGTGAACTTCGCCGGGAGCGGCGCTGCTACCACTGTTGCCCGGTCGGATCACAACCACAGTGCTGCCGACATCACCTCGGGCATGCTCTCCGACGACCGCTTCTCAGCTTATGATGACCTCTCGGCAGAAGGCTACCTGAACGGCGATGCCGACGGCGACCTCCTGACCCGTTCTCAGGCCGACGGGCGCTATGTTAATGAAGGGCAGGCCAACTCTATCACCTCGGCGATGATCACCGATGGGGAGGTGAATGACAACGATCTGGCCGGTGGCGCAGCCCTGGCAGAGATTCTGGATGACGATGGAGCAGGAAGCGGCCTTGATGCCGACCTGCTGGATGGGCGGGACTCAAGCGACTTCGCCTTTGCTGGTCACGACCATTGGGGCCAGGTCTGGATGGGTGCAGACACAGGTCTGACCCTCCTTGGCGGCACTACCGGCCTGTCCGGCTCAGGCAGCGAATCCGGCGTATATGGCGAGAGCAACGAGGGCTACGGTGTGTATGGCTTGAGCGAAATCAACAATGGCGTGTTTGGCAAGAGTTCACTCGGCAGTGGCGTGGTCGGGGAAAGCGACAGCGGCTACGGTGTGAATGGCTACAGCAAAGATGGCCATGGCGTGTATGGAGAGAGCATCGAAAGCTACGGCGGCTACTTCGTTGGGTGGGGCGGTGTGGCCGGTTTTGGCGGCGCAGGCTATGGCGGCTATTTCAACAGCGCGGCTGGGCCCGCCCTTTACGCCGCCGGAGATGCGACGGTAACCGGCAACCTGACCGTGGGTCCCGTAGGCGGAGACGTGGAGGCCGACAGGGTGGTCTATTCTTCACCGCACACGCACTATTTCGTGGTAGGAGGCGAGGGTTTCGTCCCTGGTGGTAATGTAGACTACTGGAACACCTATGGCATGGGCGGGGCATATATCAACTCCGGCTCGGGTGCACTCGTGGCTCCTGTGCACCTCCCCCACGGGGCGGTGGTGAC
>CAZGKH010000008.1:11604-23343 GCA_964525665.1 uncultured Anaerolineae bacterium
CCGGCTCGGGTGCACTCGTGGCTCCTGTGCACCTCCCCCACGGGGCGGTGGTGACCGAGTTCAAGGTCTTCTTTTATGATAACTCAAGCGGTGATATGACCGTGTATTTGGCACGGCAAGATATGACCGTCGGTGGCTACGCGTGGATGGCCCAGGCCTCTTCCTCGGGCATCTTAGGGTACGACAGCAGGGCCGATACTTCTATCTCTTACGCCACCATTGACAACACGCTTTACAGCTATCACGTATACGCCTACTCCGCTGTGTGGGACAGCAATCTCAGGATTAAGGGAGCGCTAGTTACCTATACCATCAGCGAAGCACCATAGAGCGATTTCTGACAAGGGGCAAACTTGAATAAGAAGCTTTTGATCCGTCTCGTCGGCCTTCTGGCAGGACTAACACTGGCCAGTATTGCCCTGGCCCAGGTCTCGACCAACTATGACCTCAGTTGGCACGTGCTCTCCAGCGGGGGTGGGGAAAGGGAATCGGCTAATTACCTGGTGCAGGATACCCTGGCCCAGTTGGCCAGCGGGCCTTCGACCAGCACGAACTCCTTAGTGGAAGCAGGCTATTGGTATGGGGTGGCCGTGGAAACACCTATGCCAACGCCGACATCTACGAACACCCCTACACCAACACCTACATCTACATCCACTAACACTCCTACACCAACACCCATCGCTACAGCCACACCAACACCCATCGCTACAGCCACACCAACACTAACACCTATGTCCACACCAACACCTACGTCTACGTATGTTTCTACACCAACACCCACCACTACAGCCACGCCAACGCCGACGGGCTCACCTCCTGATGCTTACGAGCCCGACGACTCCTGCGCCGCTGCTTCCACCATTTCCACGGAGGGTTTCCCCCAAACCCACAATTTCCACGACGAGGGCGACCAGGACTGGGTGAAGTTCACGGCCATCAGCGGGAGAACCTACATCATTGAGACCTCTAATGTGGGAGACAACGTAGACACCGTCCTCTCCCTGTACGATGTCTGTGAGGCCCCTCCTCTTGTCCTGGAGGACAACGCCTTTGGCCGTACCGTGCGCCTGGAGTGGAACTGCGTCGCCAGCGGCCCCTACTATATCCAGGTTCAGCAGCACGATCCAGGTGTCTATGGGGACGGTACCAACTATGACCTCTCAATAGCTGGGGATATCACACCGCCAGCGTCTCCTAAGGATCTGAGTGCTGCCCCTGGGAATGGAAAGATCATCCTGCAATGGAGGCAGAACAAAGAGCAGGACGTAGCCGGTTATCGTATCTATTTCGGCACGGCGCCCGGCAGCTACAGTGGAGTCAGGGACGTAGAAGGCAGCAGTACCACCTACTACGAGCTGACGGAACTGGATAACGGGACGCGGTACTACCTGGCTTTGACTGCCCTCGACTTCTCGGGCAATGAGAGCACCAAGAGCGGGGAGATCAGCGCTGTCCCAGCCCCGGAAACCGACTTAACCGTGCCGGCGGTGGAGATCACCGTGCCTGTCAGCGATACCACCTACACCACCACCCGCTCCGACCTGACTATTGGCGGCGGCGGCAGCGATAGTGGCGGCAATCTCAGCCGAGTGCGCGTGCTCAATGCTACCAATGGCAGCGAGGGCTGGGACTACAGTCTGGAAGGGGCAGAGGACACCTTCGCGGTCTCTGACATCACCCTGATGATGGGCAACAACCAGATCCAGGCGACGATCTATGATCAGGCCGGACATTCATCCAGTGATACCATCACCATCAACAGGGTGAGTAGCAATGGTGTCGCGGTGATCGTGGCCGGGCACAACGACAGCTACAGCCTGCAAACGAACATCAACTACTCTACCAATCGGGCCTACCATGTCTTTCTGTCGGCCGGTCTGTCCAAGGACGACATCTACTACCTGAATCCCAATCCGCAGGACGTTGATGGGGACGGCTTGAACGATGTCAATGCCCTTTCTAATCCTGCTAACCTGCGTGATGCCATAGAGAACTGGGCCTCAGCTCGGGTGGGAGAGGGGGTTCCCTTCTACCTTTACCTGATGGATCATGGTGGGGTGGACATCTTCTGTACCGATGGCTGTGGGAGCAGTGGCCGTACCTGGGCAGCGGATCTGGATGCCTGGTTGAGTTCCCTCGAAGCGAGCAGCGGGTGTGATAACGTCAACGTGATCATTGAGACCTGTCACTCGGGCAGCTTCATTGACAGGGTCGGATCTCCGGCACAAAGCATCTCCAAGCCAGGACGGGTGGTGATTGCCTCGACGGGAAGGGTGAACAATGCCTACGCTTCCGCGCAGGGGGCCTATTTCTCCGATGCCTTTTTCTCGGCGGCTGCGGAGAGCAGTGATCTGCTGACCAGTTTCAACAGTGGGAGGGAAGCGGTGGAGGCGGCGGGGTTCAACCAGACGCCGTGGTTGGATGATAATGGCGATGCCCTCTCCAACGCTAGCGACGGAGTGCACGCTGCAAACAGGCAGGTGGCCAGCTTCTTTGGGGCGATAATGCCACAGATCGTGGACGTGTCGGCCTCCATAGTGGATGGGACAGGGACGATCACGGCCACGGCAGAGCGAGGAGATGAGAGTATAGAGATCGTCTGGGCAGCTATCTATACACCGTCGTTCGAGGAACCCGATTTCACTACCCTTGAATTAGGGGTGCCCTTGGTGAGATTGGTGGAGGATGAAGAGATAGAAGGGACGTATGCGGAGAGCTACGACGGCTTCAACGAGGCCGGGCAGTATCGAGTGGTGGTCTACGCCCAGGACAGGGCGGGAAACCAGGCGAGCCCTGAAGTAGTGCTGGTGACGGTGGGGGAGCACGAGGTGTATTTGCCACTCATCGTGAAGAACCATGGAGGATAGTGTCCAGGGCAGGAGGTGAGGCCTATAAAGCAACAGCTCAGCGAATCAGCAAATCAGCGAATCACCTCTTGAAAATAGCCACAGAACCTAGTCTGATTGCTGGTTACTGATTACTGGTCGTATTAGTGGATAGAGCCTGTGCGGAACAGGCTCGTTATCAGGGTTCTAACCCTGTGAAAGGAGGAAAATCATGACAAGGCAAAATTGGAAGTCGAAAGCGAGGAGGAATCTGGCCATTCTGTTGGTGATGGCCTTCCTCTCCCCATTGCTGGCCAGTTCGTCGGTGTTGGCGGAGGAGCCTGAGCCCGCAACGCTGGAGTCAACTGTAGGCGCTCTGGGATGGGGCGAGGAAGGGATCAAGGAGGTCGGGGTCGAGTGGATCAACGATTTCCCAGGCACGAGCGGCGACCGCAGTCACTGGGATGAGTCGTGCGATGGACTATACAACAAACTGCGCAACAACGGCTGGACAGGGAGGTTCCACTGGACTGACTGGAACGCGTGGGAGGAGGACTTCAAAGATGAGTCACGAGGCGGGCAGGAGGACTCCGTCGCCGACACCGCCGACATCGCCATGCTTTGCACTCACGGTTCAGGCGCCTGGGATAGTTTCTGGAGCCAGAATCTCAGCTCTGTCTACTTCGGCAGCACACACGATGACCGACATCTCGTGCCCGGCGACGCCTACCTGGCCTACGGTGACCAAGACCTGGAGTGGTTGTGCTTCGATTCGTGCAGCGTTCTGAGCGATGGGGGGCCCGCTCCCTATCGCAACAGGGGTTACTGGGCTGCCACGATGGACGGGCTGCACTTGCTCTTGGGCTTTAAGAACACCATGTACGTCATCTCCACCGGCGACGGCAGTAGATGGGCCGACTACATGCTGGGATGGAGGATGTGGTTCCCCTTTGTAGGGTGGGTGTGGCTGCGTCCCCCCTATAAGATAACCCAGGCCTGGTTCGAGGCGGTGGACGACTTGCAGCCTTCAGGTGTATGCGCCAGGGTGCTGGCAGAAGTGAACAACAACTACAACGACTACCTGCATGGAAAGGGGTACGTGAGCCCCGACCCAACCCACGACAACCAGCACTGGTACTGGGATCACTGCTCTGGCACCCCACCGCCGTTACAGTTGGAGAAGGAGGTGCTGGCAAATATCGAGACCATGCCCGTCTACGAGGTGGTGGATCGGGAGGTGAACGAGGAGTACGTGCTCAACATCGCCTCCGCTTTCGAGATGACCGGGACGCTAGGGACGGACGACGAATACTACTACATGCTTGATACCACCGGAGTGGAGACCCACACCCTCCAGATTGACATCGCCAGCGGTGGATACAAGTATCGGAAGGCGAGCGAGCTCTGGGTATCGCCCGTAGATCCGCCTGCGTTGCCCCTGGCGGACGAAGCCATGCTGATCGGCGACGAGTTCTTCACCGGCGAGGGTGCAAATCTGCCCGGCGCAGCGTACCGCACCGGCGATCCCGAAGTGACGACCGAAGAGCAGGTAGAGGTGGAGGCAGTAACCACTGGGGCCGGCGTCCTTCAAGAGCAGGAACTCAGCCGCATCCCGGTGAACCTCTCCCTCTCCTACGTGCGAGCGATAACGGCTGAGGTTGGGGTCAGGACAGCCTTTGGCCTGCGGCAGCAAGCACAACCGCTTTCGCTCGTGGGGCCCGGGGCACGAACGAAGATGTACCTGGGAGACATGGGAGATATCCTTGGCGTGCAGGGCGGCTCGCGTGACATCCAGGCCACTGGGGAAGAGGTGACGATCATGGACGCCGATAAGGCCTGGGATATGTTCCTGGCGGATCCCACCGTCGCCTTAGCGCAAATCCCCTGGGTAGCGGATGAGATCTTGAAGACAGCGGAGACACTGGGCTACTACGAGCAACCGCAGCTTGAAGGCCAGGCGGAGCTGATCCCGGCCTGGATCTTCACCGCCGATTTCTACGCTGCAGGAGAGCTCCTGGCCGAGGAGGTTCTGGTGTACGTTCCGGCGGCCGCAGAATATCTGCCGCCGGAGGTCAGCATCGAGGCTCCAACGGCCGGCGCTGAGTTCAAAGCTGGCGAGCTGGTCACCTTCAGCGGTTCGGTGGTGCAGTACGGCAAGCCGCCTTTCACCTACGAGTGGCACTCCAGCCACGACGGTTTCCTCGGCAGCGGGGCGACCATCGCTGCGCCGTTGACAACGCTGATAAGGGAGGGCGAGGTAGTTAGCCACACCATTTCCTTCCAGGTCAGCGACGCCAACGGGCAACAAGGTACCAGTTCGAAGAGGGTGTTCGTCAAGGCCGCTGTCTATCTCCCCATCATCCTCAAGGGTTGGTAGAGAAGTAAACACGAAAGCCGTTTCATCTATCCGCTTTTCGCGATGCAAGAGAGAGGGTGGTGGGGGACGGAGGGCGCTCCAACGGGGCTTCGTCCCGTTGTGGACCCAACAGAGCCCTCGCTAGCGTAGAGTGTCCCTCATCCCCTCTCCTCATTGTGTTGTGGGAGTGAAAGAAACTCTCTGTGAGGCAAGGGGGAGATCGAAACATGAAAAAAGAGATCGCGCCAAAGCGATGTCCTGAGCCTTGTCCTGAGCTCTGTCGAAGGGTCGTCGAAGGGCTGGTGGTTCTGAGCTTGATCGTTGTGGGGGGGCTGGTGGCGTCGGGGTTCGCCCTCAACTCTGTCAGGACGCTCTCTAGCCAGGGCCTATACCTCTCGCCGGGGGCCGACCTGGTAGTTGATAGCATCACCATTGACCCAGTTGTCCCAGACATCGGCCAGCCCTTCACGGTAACGGTGGTGATCAGGAATCAGCCAGGACAAAATGCTGCAAGCTCCAGTGGCTTTTACGCCTACCTCTACATTGATCCACTGGACCAACCTCCCTCCTCTACCACGCCGGATACCAGTTGGACCCACTGGTTTGGCTTGAGTCCTGGAGAGTCGTTTAGTTGGAGATACACCGGCTACGAGTTCACTACTATCGGCTGTGACCACGTGGTATACGCCTGGGTTGACAGGGACGACGAGGTCACCGAGGATGATGAGACCAATAATCTGTCCTCGATCCAGGTTTGCGTGGGAACTACCCCCACCCCCACGCCGACGCCTACTTCCACGCCGACGCCTACACCCACCCCCTGCGTGCCAGATGATTACGAGCCGGATGATACCTGTAGTACAGCGCGGGAGGCAAGCACCGATGGGACGCATCAACTCCACAATCTATGTCCCGTTGGCGATGAGGACTGGGTGCATTTCACCGCCCGGGGCGGGGTCACTTACACTATCGAGACCACCGGGGTGGGGGAAGACGGCGACACGGTGCTCACCCTCTACAATGCGTGCGGCCCCCCACCATCGCACCGTACTGGACCGTACGGTACAGTGTCGCCCATTGCCTCTGATGACCCCATCACCGGGACCGTGGCACGTATCGTCTGGCACTGCACGGCAAGCGGGACCTATTACGTCAAGGTGAACCACCACAGCGCCGACTACGGCCCCGCAACCAGCTATGATCTTTCCATAACACCCAACACCAATTGCCCTGAGGATGTTTACGAGGACGACAACAGTTGCGAGGCGGCCAGGGACATCCCCACTGACGGTACGGCTCAGACCCACATCTTCTGCATGGCTGGAGACCATGATTGGGTGAAACTCAATGCCACTAGTGGGTCAACGGTTATCATCAGAACAGACAATCTGGGGCCTGATGCCAATCCCATACTCTCCATATTCGACTCCTGCGATGTTCCCCTTTCCATCGGCCATCCCCAGCAATTGGAGTGGATCGCTTCTACTGACGAGACCTACTACATCAGACTCGAGAACCACGATCCCGAGGTCTACGGGCCCACCACGAACTACGACCTCTCGGTGACGACGCTAGGTTGCGACGGCGATGAGTATGAGTTCGATGGAGGGGACGACAATGCTTCGGAGGCGAGACTCATTCAGGCCAACGATCCGGCCGAGACCCACAATTTCTGCCCTGTTGGCGATGAGGACTGGGTGAAGTTCGATGCCGTAGAGGGGTTGAACTACGTCATCGAGACACATAATCTGGGCTTCGATTCCGATACCTACCTCTGCCTGTACGAGGCTGACAGCACTACCGAGATAACGTGCGATGACGATGGCACCGGAACAAAGGCGGCGCGGATCCTATGGACCTGTCCCAGCGACGGCACCTACTACGTCCAGGCGCGTCATTACAACCCCAGGGCGAGTGGCCCCAACACCGCGTATGACCTGGGCGTCACCATCGGCCTTCGCATAGATAGCTACGAGCCTGACGACAGTAGCACGTGGGCCAGCCCCATCTCCACCGATGGGATAACTCAGACCCACAATTTCACTCCGGGGAACGATGGCGACTGGGTGAAATTCAATGCCATTGCAGGGGACTATGCGATCCAGACGTTTAGCCTGGAACCAGGCTGCGACACCGTGCTACAACTGTACGACACTGATGGGGTTACGTTGCTGGCCGAAAACGACGATTTCAGCTTCGGCTTGGGCTCGCAAATTACCTATACCCTTCCTTCAGCAGGCACCTATTATGCGAAGGTGCGTAACTATCGCCCCAGCCGGTTCGGAACCAACATGAAATACGAGCTTCTGGTCGTTCAAGGGACGCCTCCCCCCGTCCCTACGCCTACCCCCATCCCTACGCCTACCCCTCCTACAATGCCGCCGTCCTCTGCAGTCAAGACCTTGATCCTGGTCAACCGGGAGAGGATGCGGTCCCTTTACGGGCCTGACCAGGCGACTCAGTTGATGAGCAAGTTATACGCTTTGGCCAGCCACCCCCGCGTTCTGGGCAACATCGTACAGGTGGAAACCGATGCGGCGGCGGCAGTTGCGTATGATGAATGGAACGCCGACCCCTTGGATACGGCGAAGGCCAACAGCGCAGCCAACGCCGTGAGGAATCTGGTATTGTCCTACCTGGATAAGAATCCCAACGTGGAATACATCGTCATCGTGGGTAGCGACGAAGTGATCCCCTTCCGCCGGACCCTGGACCGCACCAGTCACCCGGAGAGCCACTATCAGGTCTACGTTTCCAGCAACACCACCATCTGGGCCGCCTGTGGGGATGACATGGCCTTGACCGACAGCTACTACGCCGACCGGGAACCAACCGAGTGGGCGGGCCATGAACTCTACATCCCGGATTATGCCATCGGACGGCTTATCGAAACGCCGGAGGAGATCATGGGTCTCATTGACATCTTCCTGGCCAGCAATACCATGACGGTTAATAAGGCGTTGATCTCAGGCTATGACTTCATTAAAGACGTGGCCACCGAGATGTGCAACACCCTGAGCACAGACCTGGGAAGCGCCAACGTGGACTGCGAACTGATAGGCGAAACGTGGAATGGGAGCCAACTGAAGGCGAAGCAGTTGGACACGATCCCCAGGTTCGACGTGCAGTCCATCAACGGTCATGCTAACTCTCGAACTGAGGGAGCGCCTGATACACCCCACATCAAGGCCCCTGACATCGCCACTGAGGGGAGCTCCGATCTCAACCGGGCGCTCATCTACACCCTCGGCTGCCATTCAGGTCTCAATGATGTTGGCGCGCTTCCCGGCGGTCTGGATCTGGCTCAGGCCTTCTCCCAGCGGGGAGCCAACTATGTGGCTAACACCGGCTACGGATGGGGGATGGGAAACGCTGTCGGTCTTTCCGAGCGGTTGATGGATAATTTCGCCTTGGAACTGATGCAAGGGGGGTCAGCAGAAATCGGCAAGGCCCTTACGGCCGCTAAGAACCGCTACTATAGCGAAACCCCCAGCTTCGGCGACTATGATGAAAAGGTGCTGATCGAGTCCACCCTCTACGGTTTGCCGATGTATCAGATCTTCACCGGCGGAGCCCTGGAACCGGAGGAACTCTTCCCAAGCGTAGTGGTGACCTCCGTTGCTCCCCTTCCCTTTAACGGACTTAGCGAAGGCCGCCTGAACTTAGGATTGTCCCAGTCCTTCGCCTCCTTGGGCGAGACCCAGACCACCGATGGGACCTTCTACGACCTTGACGGCCACATCCACCTTGGGGCCGGCGAGCCGGTCCAACCCAAATTCTTCGCCGACGTTTCAATGCCCGATGCAGGGCGAGCGCACGGGGTGATCTTTACAGGAGGAACCTATACCGACACGATCGCTTTCGACCCGGTGGTCATCCAGCCCATCAACGAGTATGTGACTCCCACGGCGGAGCCAGCCTTCGAGTCGCCAGGCTGGTACCCGCCAGTGCCTTATGTCCTCCACGACTCTGCTGCTTTTTCAGGAACCGAGACCCTGGCGACGGTGATGGGACAATACAACGGCGCGGAGAGCGTGGAACGGATCTACGATCAGATGTCTTTTGACGTCTATTACTCCGACAGCTACGATTGGTGGGAGCCGATCGTCCTCTCCGTGGACGGTGTGTTATCGGGGGTCAGGGCGCGAATTAAGGTGGAAGCCATTGATGCATCTGGGATACACCAGGTCGTCGTGGCGTACACTGATGGCTCGGGAACCCTGGTCAGCAAAGACCTGACCTACGATAGCGACACGCTCAAGTGGATGGGTGAAATCCCGGCGACGGAGGAAACCACCTTCTACGCCCAGGTCGTTGATGGGGCTGGCAACGTCGCTACGGCTGACAACAAAGGCGTCTGGTACACCCTGGAGGAAGTAGAGGCAGGCCCGGTCGTTGTCTACCTGCCCCTTGTCTTGAAGGATTCCTAAACTACTCACCTGCTCCCGACGGATTGCCAAATCCGTCAGCTTAATGACGGGGTTTTTAGCAAAAGATGATAAGGAGAAAGTCATGCGATATCACAGAGTTCTATCCCTTTTGGTTTTGTTGCTCATCACCGCATGCAGCGGGCCAGTGGGGGGGTCCCCTACTCCCAGGCCGGTAGATGTGGACAAGGTCGAGAGGGTAACGGTCTATTCAAGTGGAAACGAGGAGGTCATTCAACCCGATGACAACAGGTTCGCCGGACTGACAAAGCACCTTCTTGCCACTTTCTCTGATCTCAACTTGCCTGCCGGCTGTATTCTCAGTGAAGATGAAATCGCGGCCATGAAGCGCGAGGGCAAGCTGGTGGAGTTGCTCTTCAAGTCTCCGGAGGCGATCACTATAGGACAGTGGATTCCGGAGGAAGACAGAGATCACATTCCCACGGACGAGCGGGGTTTCCGGATGCTTGAGGCCGAAACGACTCTCTTTGTGCTATCCGGCGAGTATCAAGGACACATCCTCTTCCCATCTGAGAATAAGCCTCCTACCTGGGGGTGCTGGGCCATTGAGAGGGAAAAGGAGATAGATACTCGCTGGATCGAGGGAGTAGAGAAGGCTTTGGAAGAGTGAAGGATAACTGAACCCATGTCAACAAGTAAGTCAAGCATCTTCACCCAAGCTGTGCACGCCGGGGAGCGTGGCCCCCGGTCCTTGGTCCTTCGGCCCAAGGACGAAGGGCCCGATTTTACGCCGGTAGTGACGCCGATCTATAATTCGGTGGGTTACCTATACGAGAGCATGGATCAACTGGACGCGGTCTTCGGCGCCGAGCGCGATGGCTACGTCTATACCCGCTATGGCACTCCCACCAATGCCGCCCTGGAGCGAGCGGTGGCGATCCTGGAGGGCGGCGAGGCGGCCTTGTCGTTTGCCTCAGGCATGGCGGCTGTCCATGCTGCTTTGCTGGCTACAGGGCTAGAGGCAGGCCAGGCTGTGGTGTCCGCTCATGACGTCTACGGGGCCAGCTATGCTCTGCTGGCCAACCTCTTCACCTCCCTGGGCGTGCGGGTGCGCTTCGTGGACATCGCCGATCTAACGTCGGTGGAACGGGCCATCGCCGAGGAAAAACCCAGAGCCGTTTTCTGCGAGATCATCTCCAATCCCCTGCTCAAGGTGGCCGACGTGCAGGCTTTGGCAGATCTGGCTCATGCCCACGGAGCCGCGATGATCGTGGACAGCACCTTTGCCACCCCTTACCTTGCCCAACCGATAACTCTTGGCGCGGACTACGTGGTCCACAGCTCAACCAAGTACCTGGGCGGTCACGGCGACGTCCTGGGGGGGATAGTGGTTACCTCCGCCGAGCGGCGAAAGCGCCTGTGGGAGCTCATCAAGATCACTGGCGGCAATCTGGGCCCCAACGAGGCCTGGCTGACCATGCGGGGACTGAAGACGCTGCCCCTGCGCATGGCCCAGCACTGCCGCAATGCCACCGAGGTGGCCACCTGGCTGGCCGAACACCGCCAGATAGCCAAAGTGAACTACCCCGGCCTGCCGAGCCATCCCCAACACGACGTGGCGACTCGCCTTTTCCGAGAAGGCTGCTACGGTGGGATGGTCTCTTTTGAGATTGCTGGCGCCGACCAGGCCCAGGTCTTCCGTTTCATGGAGGCCCTGAAGCTGGTCTTGCCGGCCACCACCCTGGGCGACGTCTATAGCCTGACGCTATACCCGGCTCACTCCTCCCACCGTGCCCTATCCCCGGAAGAGCGCGCCGCCATCGGCATCGGCGAGGGGCTGGTGCGTCTTTCGGTGGGCATCGAAGACGTGGGGGACATCATCGCTGATTTAGATCAGGCGTTGGAGCAGAGCAGATATTAGATATTGGAGATTAGGTATTGGTGACTGCAGCCGTCCGATTCGACAGTGTTTCCAAGAAATTCACCCTTCACCATGAACGGACGCGTTCTTTCCAAGAGACAGTGCTGGCTTTCCTCAAACGTCAGAACAACTCGCGAGAGGAACTGTGGGCGCTGAAGGACGCCAGCTTTGCCGTGGAGCGCGGGAAGACGGTGGGCGTCATCGGGCCAAATGGAGCGCGGGAGAGGACTAAACGCACACACATAC
>CAZGKH010000009.1:0-23215 GCA_964525665.1 uncultured Anaerolineae bacterium
TATGTCCACCATACTTCTTCCTGGCAACAAAGAGGGACAAATCTTTAAGAAAGTCCTCAAAAAGCTGCTCGCCAGATGAACAAAGAAAAGTATCTAACAAAACCTCTACTATGTCACCCGCTAATGCTGGACGCATAGGTCTAAACAAGCAAAAGCCCTTTCCCAATAATCCGTGGAAGGTCAGGTCTCGCAGTAATTTCATTCTTCGCTGGTAAAAACCAGCAATGCCTTCATCAACATACTTTCTGACCTCGTCATTTAGCTGATTCATAGCACTCCTTGTAGCTGGTCGCAGACTAGAAGCCAAACGCCAGGGCATCTATCATCGCTTTGCCTTTCTCTCTTCCCACCTCTTGGTAGATCTGCAGCAGTTCTTCATACGTTCCTTCACCGCCGACTAACGTCCAGAAATCCGCCCCCAGGAGCACCTCATTCTGCATATCCAGATACTGCAGGCTGAAACTGTGGCGATATTCTTCGAGACGCGTGCCATAGGGATTGTAGGCCATTGCAAAGTAGGCGTTGACCTGGGGTCTGTTTTTCTGCTTGATGGCGTGGATACGCAGCAACCGCTCGGCAACTTCCAGGCATTGCCCCTTGTTCGGTCTGGGGGATTTGATCTCGAAGAAGTACTCGTGGCCGGTCTTGTCTCTGAGGTACAGATCGGCGATGGCGGGCCTCTCCACCCATTCCTCGTCGCTGACCTGTAGAACCTCGGCGATCAAGGCTGGGAAGTCGGGTGTCTGACCCTCGTTGATGCGACTGACAATTTCCTCGATTTTAGCGGCAGCAGCGGCAGGCATTGCGCCGCTGGCTCTATAGCCTCGCTCTGCTACGTCATAGGTTTGCAGAGCGATGAGGCGAGTGCATTCTTCAAATGAAGCATAGACTGCCCTGGCCTCCCTCATCGTTGTATGCCCGGACTCAAAGTAATGGTGTTCCATCAAGCCCTGAATGAATCCCCCAAGGAATGCTTTGATAGTTCTCCTGGTTTCTTTAAGGATCATTGTTCTCCCATCCGCATTAGAGACCAAAATCCTTTCGCATTTGAACGAGATTCCTTTCGGCTGAATACAGCAATCCGATCTTCTCAGGCGTTAAATGCATATAGCGCCCTCTTATTTCAGGGAAAGAACTCCCAACTTGCTTGAGTCTTTTCACATTGTGAGTAACTATGTATAACTTCGTTTGATACTCTTTCAAAGTAGCCAGTCGCCCAAAACCCGACCAAACACCAGTAGTGAGTTCGACTTCAAACGCATTTTCCGGATAGTAATCACCATTTGTTTTACGAAACCAAATCACATCAATGTGCCTCAAAGATTCAAATTGTGTGAATTGAAGTGTAGGACAGGACCTTAGGCTAGTCATCTCATCCAATCTTCTCTTGTTAAACGTTCTGCTTCTGTCAGGAGAATAGGTATGAAACCCTCGAGTATTGCCAATCTCTATTAATCTCCCCTGTATGACAGTATGAATGCTCTCGGTGGGATCAACAGACTTGGAACTTACAAAGCTAGATTCCTGCAAAATTCCCCAATTGTCCGTGAATTGCTCGCAATCAAAGCGATTGCCGCGCCCCTTCAAAGCCAACTTTAAGTCTCTTGTGAAATTGATTTTGTATTCCCCATTTCTATCGCAACTAATCTGCGGCAACTTCTCTACGAGTATCTCCGCCGGCACAAATACAATCCGATCCAAACTACCGCAAACAAATGCTACGAACGAGTTGCTCAGATTGTAGATTTCTTCTGCTGTGATGTAATTCAACCCAAAGAAATATCGTTTCCCTAGATCAGACGCTACCCGAACCAGGACATTCGCGTTCCCAATTTGAAATGCATTTGAGCGTAGCACTTTGATCAGCTCAACGCCTTCACTGAAAGATTCCGCACGTTCCAAGAATCCTGATAGTAACCTCTTCGAGTTGGTTGATTCACCCATGTCAACACCATCCTCCCTGATGGATAGTCAATCTACCAACTATTTTACCACACAAGACGCATTTCGACAAGAGCATTGGATGAAAAAGTGAAGGTCGAGTTGACGATCAGGGGTAAGCAGGTTGTGACGAGGGCGCACGAAAGGCCCGGCGCACATAGGCCACGCAGCGAGCCAACTGGCGCTTGACGCCAGGGGGCCACCAGATGCGCAGGGCGATGGGGCTGATCTCGAGGGTGATGGGGCCGCAGTAGCCATCGGCCGCCAAACGCCCCAGGAGATCGGCCAGCGGCAGTTGACCGTCGCCGGGTATCTGGTGATGCTTGAGGTAGGTGTGGAGATAGGGAGTGCGGAAAGGCCAGGGGGGAGAACGCAGGTCGCTAAAGTGGACGTTCACCAGCCGATCACCCAGGATGTGATATGCCTCGGCCAAACTGTAGCTCGAAGTGGCGGCGTGAGAGGTGTCCAAGACTAGAGGCAGGTCAAGCTCGTCGGCGAAGGCGCGCAGTTCCCGCAGGTCGCTCAGAGCGCAATGTCGGTCCTGGGAACGGAAGAAGGCCCGGTTCTCTATGGCAATGCGCAGGCCAGTGCCCTCCGTGCGCTGCATGCCCTTCGTCAAGGCCTCCACGTAGCGCCGGCCTCGATCATCGCCCAGGCTACGAGCGTCGGGAGGATGCAGGACGATGTACCCTGCACCAGCCTCCAGTGCAAAATCAATCAACCTGGGGATGGTAGTTCGATAGTCGGCCCAGCCGGGGAAAGGCACAACGGGAGGGTGAAGGCCGAAAACAGTCAAGTCATAGCCCTCAGCCAGGCGGCGGACGTACCTGCCGCCCCTCAACTCAACTTCGGGACTGACCACCAACTCCACCCCCGCGAAGCCAGATTCCTTTGCTATGTTAAAGATGGAGCGCAGAGGATAGATGTAGATGCTGCCTGTGGACAGACTCAACTCCATATCAAGAGACCATAAGGGGAGTGCAGGCGCAAGCCTGCTTGGGGCGGACTTGCGTCCGCACTCCTCCCCCAAAGAGGCAAGGGGGAATTATGCACACTCCTCACTCAACTTCTGTCTTCCCTACCTGTGTAGAGCTCGTGCTCGTAGATGTAATCCTCCACCGCCTCCGGCACCTGGTACTTGATGGGCAGTCCCTGGCGCACCCGCCTTTGGATGTCGGTGGACGAGATGTCCAACTGGGGCGAATTGATGAAATGTATCCGTGAGGCAATGCCAGGCAGCAACCGCTCCAGTTCACCTACATCCACCTGATAGCCAGGCCGCTCCACAACCGCCAGCCGACACAGCCTGATCAATCGCTCCGGCTTGTGCCAGGTGAGAATGTCGGCCAGAGAATCCGATCCCATGATGAAATACAACTCGACCTCGCCACCCCACTCGTCCCGCAAAAGTTCGAGGGTATCAGCAGTATAGCAAGGCCCGAAGCGATCAATGTCCACTCGGGACACGGTGAAGTACGAATTGCCGGCAATGGCCAGTTTCACCATGTCCAACCGATGGGCTACCGATGAGACGTGATCGGTGAGTTTGTGGGGCGGAAGCCCAGCGGGCACGAAGACAACCCGATCTAGCCTCAACTGTGCCCTGGCTTCCTCGGCCGCTACCAGATGTCCATTGTGAATTGGGTCAAAGGTACCACCGAGAACCCCTACACGCATACTCAACCCTCTGTGACTACTCACCTGCTCCTGCTGGACCCTAGTCCAGCGGCCTCGGCGGTCTATTGTGACCCTGTCCAAGTACGAGTTTCACAGTTCTTGGTGCTGGCCATCGCCGTTGAAGCAGCGGACTAGGGTCCGCTGCGAGCACAAGGTGAGCAGATACAACCCTCTGCTGGATGTTGGACGTTAGATGTTGGATAGCTAGACCCTCTAACCTCCAATCTTTAACTTCCAATCTCCAACTACTGCCACTCGAGTTCGACTTCGCCAATGCGCACCGTGTCGCCAGTTTGCACGCCCGCCTCTCTAAGAGCAGCCTTTAACCCCAGGGCGTCTGCGATACGTTGGAATCGCATCACCGCCTCGTCCAGGTCCCAATTGGTGATCGCTGCGACTCGCTCTGCCTCGGCGCCTTGCACCCGCCAGGCGTCGTCCTCCCAGGTAATGGTCAAAGCCTTGTCCTCCTCAACGGGACGGAAGACCTTGACCTCAGCCGTGGCAGGCTCTTCTTTGGACAAGCTCGCCAGCATCCCGGCCACTGAGCGCAGCATTTCTTGAACCCCCGCGCCCGTAACCGCCGAGATGCTCATGGCTTCCTGCCCTTGCGCATTCATCGCCTGCTCAACTGACGGCCAGAGCGCCTGGGCTTGGGGCAAGTCCAGCTTGTTCAGCACCACCAATTGAGGCTTACGAGCCAGCTCAGGATCAAAGAGAGCCAGTTCTTCGTTGATGCTGTCGTAATCAGCCAGGGGATCAGCCGAAGCCCCGTCCAGGAGGTGGATGATCATCCTCGTGCGCTCTATGTGGCGCAGGAATTCGTGGCCCAGACCGGCGCCGGCGTGGGCTCCCTCGATCAGGCCAGGGATGTCGGCCATTACAAAGCTGGTGTAGTCGCCCAGGGCCACCACCCCTAAGTTAGGTTCTAAGGTGGTGAAAGGGTAAGCAGCGATCTTGGGCCTGGCAGCACTGACCACAGACAGCAGAGTTGATTTGCCAGCGTTGGGCACGCCGACGACGCCAACATCAGCGATGAGTTTGAGCTCCAGGTAGAGCCAGCGCTCCTGGCCGGGTGCACCCCGCTCGGCGATTCGAGGGGCCTGATTGGTGGAGGTAGCAAAGGAAGCGTTGCCTCGTCCGCCCTTCCCACCCCGGGCAACCAGCGCCCTTTGTCCCTCCTCCATCAGGTCGGCAATAAACTCACCTGTATCAGCATCTCGGACCACCGTGCCAGGCGGCACCTCGACAAAAACGTCATCGCCTTGCCGCCCCTTCTGCCCCTTGCCCCGGCCGTGGTCGCCTCGCTTGGCCTTGAAATGAACGCGGCGCTTGAAGCTGATGAGAGTGTTCAGGTGCGGATTGGCCACCAGGTAAACATCGCCGCCCTTGCCGCCATCCCCGCCGCTAGGCCCGCCCAAGGGCACATATTTCTCGCGGCGGAAGCTCACGCAGCCATCCCCGCCGCCGCCAGCTTTGACGTGAATCTTGGCCTCATCGAAGAACATGCTAGTCACTTTCTAGGTCTTGTTGGGCGAAGGTCTCTGACCTCGTTGGGCGAAGGTCTCTGACCGAGCCCGGCGCATCGGCTGCGGTCAGGAGACCTTGCCGAACCGTTGGAGACCTTGCCGAACCGTTGGAGACCTTGCTGAACAAAGGTACTAACAACAGCCGCTATGAAGGCTCTGACCTCCATAGCGGCTTGTAAGTCGACACAAAGACGAACCTATTAGAGCAGAGCCAGGCTCCTCTTCAAAACATGATAGTTCTCCAGAGCTCTGCCAGCCCCCTTGGCCACACAGGACATGGCATCCTCAGCTACGGAACAAGGCACCCCCGTTTCCTTGGTCAATAGCCGATCCATGTTGCGCAAAAGCGCTCCCCCGCCGACCAGCATCATCCCCCGGTCTATGATGTCCGAGGCCAGCTCAGGAGGCGTCTTCTCCAACACGGCTCTGACCACTCCCACGATAGCGATCAATGCCTCGGCGATGGCCTCTGTTACCTCGCCCGAACTGATTTGGATGGTCTTGGGCAGGCCAGCCACCTGGTCCCTTCCCTGCACATCCATGACCATCTCCTCCTCCAGCGGCAGGGCGCTGCCGACTTGGAACTTAACTTCCTCGGCCGTCGGCTCCCCTATCACCAGGTTGTACTTCTTTCTGATGTAGGCCATGATGGCCTCGTTCATTTCGTCCCCAGCAACGCGAACCGAACTGGAGACCACGATGCCGTTCATGGAGATAACGGCTGATTCAGTCGTTCCGCCGCCGATATTGACCACCATGTTGCCTGTTGGGGTGCCGATGGGCAGGCCGGCCCCAATAGCCGCCGCCAGGGGTTCGGGGATAAGAAAAGCCTCCTTCCCACCGGCCTGAACGGCAGCTTCGTGCACAGCTCGTCTCTCCACACTAGTCACACCGACAGGCACTGTCACCATCACCATGGGACGGAAGAGGCGAAACCGCCCACAGACCTTGCCGATAAAATAGCGCAGCATGGCCTCAGTTACGACGTAATTGGCGATGACCCCATTGCGCATGGGCCGCATCACTTCGATGTTCTCAGGAGTACGCCCCATCATGGCGCGAGCCTCCTCGCCAACGGCCACGATCTTGTTATCCTCTACCGCGATGGCTACCATTGAGGGCTCTTGTAGGACAATGCCCTTTCCTTTGACGTAGACCAACACGTTAAC
This sequence comes from uncultured Anaerolineae bacterium, assembly GCA_964525665.1. GTDB lineage: Bacteria > Chloroflexota > Anaerolineae > VGOG01 > VGOG01 > CAYMKL01. Next base: position 6,314 of record CAZGKH010000009.1, read on the forward strand.
CGTACCTAAGTCCACACCTATATGTTTCTCAAACATCAATCACGCTCTCCCTACTCATCGCTTCATCGCCGGGGAACTGTCTCTTCCGCCGTCGCCTGCCAACTCTCAGGCGGATCCGGGAGCGACGGAGGGATCCCTCGATAACAGTCATGTCAACCTCAGGGGGTTTCTCTTTCAGGAGCTTCTCGGCTCGTTGGCGCGCAGCCTCAGCCCGTTCCAGATCGATTTCCTCGGCCCGTTCCGCGGTGTCGGCCAAGACGACCACCCTGTCGGGTTGCACCTCCACGAAGCCGCCACTGACGGCGAAAATCTCCTCCTCGCCCCCCTTAGCGAAGCGTAGCTCGCCCGCCTCCAGGGCTGTCAACAGCGAAGTGTGCTTGGGAAGGATGCCCAGCGTGCCCATCACTCCAGGAGCGCTCACAAAGTCTACTTCGTCTGAGTAAACAAGACGTTCAGCAGTGACAATCTCTAGCTTAATCGGCATAGTGTTCCCCCTATGGTGGAAAGGGGAAAATGGAAAAGGGAAGGGGGAAAGTCGTCCATTTTCCACTCTCCATCCTCCATTTTCCATCCTCCATTCTCCATCCTCCACTCACAGTGCGTCGGCTTTCCTCACAGCATCGTCAATCGTTCCCACCATGTAGAAAGCCTGCTCAGGCAGGTCGTCGTGCTGACCAGCTAAGATCTCCTGGAAACCGCGCACGGTCTCCTTGACGGGCACATAGGCGCCTTTCCGTCCGGTGAAAGCCTCGGCCACAAACATGGGCTGCGACAGGAACCTCTGGATCCTGCGGGCTCGGTGTACTATCAACTTGTCCTCGTCGCTGAGCTCCTCGACTCCCAAAATGGCGATCACATCCGACAGGTCCTTGTATCTCTGCAGAACGCGCTGGACTTCACGGGCTGTGTTGTAGTGATCCTCACCGATGATTAGGGGGTCGAGAATGCTGGAGGTGGAGGTCAGCGGGTCAACGGCAGGGAAGAGGCCCATCTCGGATATCGAACGCGACAGGGTGATGGTAGCATCCAGGTGGGCAAACACGGCCACAGGGCCTGGGTCGGAGTAGTCATCGGCTGGCACATAGATGGCCTGCATGGACGTGATAGACCCCCGCTTGGTGGAAGTGATGCGCTCCTGCAACTCGCCCATCTCCGAACTCAAAGTCGGCTGGTATCCCACTGCGCTGGGCATCCGCCCCAACAAAGCTGAGACCTCCATGCCAGCCATAGCAAAGCGATAGATGTTATCAATGAAAAGAAGCACGTCCTGACCTTGATCGCGGAAATACTCGGCCACGGTAACTCCTGCCAAGCCAACCCGCAGCCTGGCGCCAGGCGGCTCATTCATCTGGCCGAAGACCATCACCGTATTGCCGATAACTCCTGCCTCCTTGGAAGTGTTCCACATGTCATTGCCCTCGCGGGATCGCTCACCCACGCCGGCGAACACCGAGAAGCCGCCACGCTCAATGGCCATGGTGCGGATCAACTCGTAGATAACGACCGTTTTTCCAACTCCGGCCCCACCGAACACCCCAGTTTTGCCCCCCTTGGTGAAGGGAGCCACCAGGTCAACAACTTTGAGACCGGTCTCAAAGAACTCCGGTGTGGTCTCCTGGTCCTCGAAGGGCGGAGCCTGACGATGTATGGGATAGCGCGCCTCGGCTTCAACTGGCCCCATGTTGTCAATGGGCTCGCCCAAGACGTTGAAGAGGCGGCCCAGCGTGGCCGGCCCCACGGGCATGGTGATAGGGGCGCCGCTGTCAATGGCTCTCATGCCCCGTCGCAGGCCATCGGTAGAGCCCATGGCCACACAGCGCACCCAGTTGTTGCCCGTATGGTGCTGAACCTCAACGATGAGGCTCTCCCCCTCCTCGCGGGGTATCTCCACCGCGTTGTAGATCTCCGGAAGCTCCTCAGCCGGGAACTCCACATCCACTACAGGCCCCATTACCTGCACGATCTTGCCGATAGTTCCTTTTGCCATTACATTCTCCCCTCTAACTTCTAATTCCCGCGCGCTTGGGCCAGGGCCTCGGCGCCGCCAGCGATGTCCATGATCTCGAGAGTGATGGCCCGCTGTCGGGCCTTGTTGAAGTCCAGTGTCAACCCCCCCACCAACTCCTCGGCGTTGTCAGAAGCATTGCGCATGGCCACCATGCGCGCGCTGTGCTCGCTGGCGATGGACTCCAGGATCGCCTGGTAGATCTGCAGTTCGGTAAACCGAGGTAACACTTGATCCAGGACGGAACGAGGATCAGGTTCGTAGAGGTATTCAATCGCTTCTGGGGCCCGAACTCTCTCTACATACTCAGCCATAGCCTGGGTCTCAATGTCACTCGGTATGATAGGTAGAAGCCGCTTGACGGTCGGTTGCTGGTTGAGCACGTTGATAAAATCGCTATAGGCCAGGTACACCTGGTCGAAACGGCCCTCGAGAAAGCCGTCTATGACGACCCTGGCGATAGGGGTTACATCCACCAGCCGGGGACGGTCGGGGATGGCGGTGAACTCGGCCACGATGTCCTCGCCGCGGCGATGCATGAAGTCCCGTCCTTTGCGCCCCACCGTGATCAGCTTGACCGGCCACTCACTCTCCTCTATAAAGCCGACGGCTTTCGCGATGATATTATGATTGAAAGCTCCACAGAGCCCTCTATCGCCCGTCAGTAACACCAGGACGTCGTTGTGTAAAGGACGCACCTGGAGCAGAGGGTGGAGTGGCTCGCCGGCTTGCCTTTGGGCGGCCAAATGAGTGAGCACCTCCCAGGCCTTCTCAGCATAGACCCGCGTGGCCTTTACCTGGGTTTGGGCTCGCTGCATCTTGGAGGCCGAGACCGCCTGCATGGCGCGAGTGACCTGCCCGATGTTTTTGACGCTATCAATGCGCCTCCGAATTTCATGGAGTGTGGCCAACTGAGACCCCCTGTTATACCTCTTCTTCCTCTTTTTTCACTACCTTCACCGCGTTCTCGTCGAACTCCAAGAGCGCCCCGTCCAAAGCCTCCACCAATTCATCGGGAAGCGTTTTCTGAGTGATGATGGCCTGACCTATCTCAGGATGCACATCGGACACGAAGCGATGGAAGTTGCTCTCCCAGTTCCCCACTTCTCCGAGCGGCACGTGATCTAAGAAGCCGTTGGTCACAGCGTAGATGATCGTGACCTGTTGTTCTAGAGGCATGGGCACGTACTGGGCCTGCTTGAGGATTTCGGTGATGCGCTGGCCCCGTTCCAACTGATCGCGAGTGGTCTTGTCTAGCTCTGAGCCAAACTGGGCGAAAGCAGCCAGCTCGTAGTACTGGGCCATATCCGTCTTGAGCTTGCCCGCTACCTGCTTCATGGCCTTGGTCTGAGCATCGCCGCCAACTCGGGAGACAGAGATGCCCACGTTCAGGGCAGGGCGGATGCCGGCATTGAAGAGGTCTGTCTCCAGGTATATCTGTCCGTCGGTGATGGAGATGACGTTGGTGGGAATGTAGGTCGTGAAGTCGCCCAGCAGGGTCTCGACGATGGGGAGCGCGGTCAGCGAGCCTCCGCCGTATTCGGGGTTAAGCTTGGCCGCCCGCTCCAGCAGGCGAGAGTGGAGATAGAAGACGTCGCCGGGGTAAGCCTCGCGGCCGGGGGGGCGTCTCAGGAGCAAACTCACCTGACGGTAGGCCCAAGAGTGCTTGGTGAGATCGTCGTAGACGATGAGAACGTCCTTCCCCTGTTCCATGAATTCCTCGCCGATAGCGCAGCCAGCGTAGGGGGCGATGTACTGCAGAGTGGCCGGATCGGAGGCAGCGGCCACGATCACAATGGTGTGCTCCATAGCACCGTGCTGCTCCAGAGTAGCCACCACGCGCGCCACGTTGGCCTGTTTCTGCCCGATGGCCACGTAGATGCAGATCAGGTCTTTGCCCTTCTGATTGATGATGGTATCAATGGCCAGGGCGGTCTTGCCCGTCTGGCGGTCGCCGATGATCAGCTCCCTCTGCCCACGACCGATGGGGATCATGGAGTCTATGGCTTTGATGCCCGTCTGAACAGGGGTGTCAACAGGCTGACGAGCCACCACCCCAGGGGCTATGCGCTCGATCTTGCGATAATTATCGGTAGCGACCGGCCCCTTCCCATCAACCGGCTCCCCCACAGCATTGACCACGCGCCCAATGAGAGCCTCCCCCACCGGCACCGAGACGATGCGGCCGGTGCTGCGGACAGTTTGGCCCTCCTCGATGTCAATGTACTCGCCCATAATGATGACGCCCACGTTGTCCACCTCTAAGTTGAGGACAATACCCTGGACGCCATTCTCAAACTCGACCAGTTCGCTGGCCATAGCACCGGACAGGCCCGAAATGCGGGCGATGCCATCGCCCACCTCAATCACCGTGCCTACGTCAACGGCTTCGACAGGGATCTCAAAGGCCTCAATCTGCTGCCTGAGAGCCTGGGTTAAATCTTCCATCAAAACGTCTTGCTCTCGCACCGCCATTAGCGCCTCCTTCTTGCTTGCTTGATCTTGAGTCAAACTTGCTCCGTCGAATAGTATACACGGGATACGGCTAAAGCGCAAGTCTGAACTGTCAACTCAGCAGAGCGGGCTCCCACGCCCGCGGACTTAGTGACAGCAGCATATACGATCACTTGTTGAGCAGGCTTTCGCCCGTATACGATTCACTGTCCCCAGAGTACGCGCTTAATGCTCGCGCTGCTTGGGTCTACTTCGATAATCAGATCACCGCCACGTCGCCCAACGTAATCTTTAGGTCCATAGTTTATCCGCCAAAGTACACTTCCGTTCGAAACATGCTGGGTAATCGTGATAAGACTTTGAAGAACATCCACTCCCAACTCACGAGCACGTCTGTTGGCAATAGTTATTACGCTGGCTAACGAGACAGCAATGGTGTCCTGAAGCACATCAACCGTAAGTGTAGCAGCCATAGTCAATCTCCTTCACGCTAAAAGCTCTTGTGTATCTTTAACCTCGCTCACTTGTCCATTCGGAGTAACAAGATAGATTTTCGCCTGCGAGATGACAAATTCACCCACATACAACGCACCTTTCAAGTCGGGATCATCTCGAACAGCACACTTATCCGTCTCACTTGGCTCTTGAAGATAATCGGCTCCTGTATTGGGGTGAGTATGAAACGTCGCAACAATGTAGTTCTCGCCAATCTTACACTTTGGGTGTGGTGGCAAGATAATAGTGTTGTGTGCACCCTTGGGCCAGCGAACCATGCTCAAATTGCCTGCTGGATCTCGTAGAATAAAACCACCTTCCTCGTGCCCACCTATAACTCCAGGCTGAGAGTCTTCCCAAGCCTGTTTGAGCGCGGCTCGAATTGTAGGAACTTCCAGGATAATCACGTGGTCTTGAATCATCCGAATTATCGTTATACCGTCAACCCCTGCACCGTGGCCTGGTCTAGCTTTCTGACCAGGGCTACGACCAGCCTGAGGGCGTTGTCGTAGTCATCCCTGTGCATGATGCCCACGTGGCTGTGGATGTGGCGGGTGGGCACACCGATGACCACCGTAGGTACCCCGCCGGCGTGAATGTGAATCATGCCGCCATCGGTGGCCCCGCCTTCTATGGCCGAGAACTGCAAGGGAATCTCCAGCTCCTGGGCCGTCTCGATCACCAGGTCCCGCAGCTTGAGGTTGGGGATCATGCGTCTGTCGTAAACCAGCAGGGTAGGGCCTTCGCCCATTTTGATGCTCGATTCCTCGGGCTTGATGCCCGGCACGTCGCCCGCGATGTCCACCTCCAGGATAATGGCCACGTCGGGCGAGACGACGTGCGCGCTGGTCTTAGCCCCCCTGAGTCCCACCTCCTCCTGAACAGTACCCACCCCGTAGACGGTGTTGGGGTGGCGCTCCTCAGCCAGGCGTTGGATAGCCTGAACGAAGAGGGCACAGCCAGTCCTGTCGTCCCAGGCTTTGGCCATGTAGGTCTTGGGATTAGCCAGGACAGCGAAATCGCTGATGGGGATGATGGGGTCGCCGGGGCGAATCCCCCGCTCCTTCACCTCTTCCTCGCTGCTGGCCCCGATGTCAATGTACATGTCCTTCTTCTCGACCATCTTCTGCCGCTCTTCGAGCGGCAGCATGTGAGGCGGCTTGGCTCCAATGACGCCGAAAACGTCGCCCTGAGCGGTTTTGATGACCACGCGCTGAGCCAGCATCACCTGATCCCACCAGCCACCCAGAGGGACGAACTTGACGAAGCCCTCCTTGGTGATGAACTTGACCATGAAGCCGATCTCGTCCATGTGTCCGGCCAGCATCACCCTGGGCGAGTCAGCCAGGCCCGCCTTCTTGCAGATAATACTGCCCATCTTATCTTGCTCGATAACCGCGATGTCCTTCAGGTGGCGGCGGATCACTGCCCGTACCTTGCCCTCGTAGCCGGGCACCCCCGGCGCTTCGGTGATCTCTTTAAGCAGAGCCTCCGTTTGATCCAATTTGCCTCTCCTTCCCTTTCAATAATGATGCCGACACAAACCGGGGCATATAATACACCAAATCGGTTTTTTTGTCCAGCACGGAACAACGGACTTGAGGATGCAGCGGACTGCTCTCCAAATACGTGAACTACCCCTGTAGCGACTCCAACAGCCCCCTACCGAAAGAGGTGATCTGGAAGGTGGCCAATTCCTGAATCGTGCCCTTGCCCAGCGGCTTGTCCCGGTATTCCCGTTCCACCATCCCGAAATCGGCCAGGATGGCAATCACCATGCGCTCGATGGCCCAGCGCAACAGTGTCTGAGCGCCGGACATGTCCGGGGCTGTCCACTTCAGCCCGCTCTCGTGGATCAGCCTGTCGGCGAAGGGGTCAAAGGGGATGCGTAGCTCAGTTGGCAAGGATAGTAGATGGGCCAGTGTGATCTTATTGAAGCGGGCCGGCAGGCTCTCGCCCATGCCAGTGAAAGGGTAGGCGATGAGCCAGTTGACACGTTCCCACCAGGTGACAAACAATATCCATACCTGAACCAGGGGACCTGCCGCCATAAATCGCGCGCCATCCGGTGTGACAATCCACTGCCGGGCTGGCCCTCCCTCCAGCAATCCGCCCACGTAGGCGAGGGTATGCAGGAAAGAGAGGGGCCAGACGTCGTCTTCACTACGCACTCGGTAGGTATGGTCTCCGAAAGCAGTTTCTAGTTCTGGTGGGTTCACAAAGCGGGCCGTCACCTCGCGCACGGCTTTGAGAGGCAGGTTGCCCGTGCTTCGTGTGCCTTTGACCCGGTTTTCGTACATATAGGTGAGCAGGGCCACCATATCGCGGCGCAACGGCAGGACCTCGGCCTGGGCAACCCGGTCGCCGTTGACTTGCCGTAACCACTTGCCGAGACGCTGGGCAGCAACCCCGGCCGCACTGGTGTCTTGTTCTTTCGACATGACGTCCTTCTGCTTTGATTTCATGATCAATCATCGAACAATGAGGAAAGCAATCAACATTGATCGCGCTCAGATAGGCAGGCAACCATCCAAGACCAAGCAAAGAGTGAACCTGCGTGGTTAGGTGTGCGACAGCGAGGATAGCTGTCCCCCCGTAGAGGAGATAAGCAAGGCCCATAAAACCCCCTTCGACTCATCCCGCTCATTGCCAAAGCCATCATTCGTCCACACGGTGCGCTGAGATGCCAGTGCTGCGGCAACGGTGTCGCTATGCAATCAATTATACTACATTGACAGCAAGGTGACAAGGCACAGCTCAACGACTTCTCCCACGGCCAACACAAACAAAAGGGTTCACAGCAACGCCATCTGTTGGAGTGAACCCTTGCAGTCTCATTAAAAAAGGCACAACAAGGCAGCTCTCGAATCACCAGAAGCGCCGTAATCCCACAGTTCAAGCCGCCTTCTTTTCCTCCGGAACAGCACACTCCAGGTATTTCCGGACCTCCCTCTTGGCCCTAGAAAAACTGCGCATCAGGGCCCTGTCAGAGCTCTTAAAGCCTTTGATGGCCCTCTGGGCGCAGGTACAGCACCCCAGGGAAGCCCTGTAGCTGCCGAGATCGCATCTCAGGCACTTGCACAGCCTGATCATCATCAAGCAAAAAGCCAAACTGTCCTCGTGGGTCTCTGGCAAAGAAGAAACCCTCTCCACCAACTCCTCCCATCGCTCATCCCTCAGCCCTTTGAGGCCTGGGATGCAGCGGGTTGGAAACAAAATCTCACTCTCAGGATACATTTCTCTATCACACCTCTACTCTTCTAGTTGCTGGAAATCCTATTCCCAGTTGATCTCTCTTTTTCCTTGGACCGCCGAAGGGCCTACTTCAGTACCCTAGGGCAGTCCACTGTTTCAGATAGCGGCGCACATCGCTACGGCGCAACAGGCCTATCAACCTCTCACCCTCCACCACCGGCAGTGGGTGCACGTTACGAGCGTTCAGTCGCGCCAAGACAGCGCGGCCGTCGTCTCCAGGGGAGACGGTCTCCAACTCCGTCCAAGGGGTCATGACCTCGCTCACCTGTGTGTAGGACCACCTTGCCCTGGGAACAGTTCTGACGTCGTGCAAGCAGACGATGCCCCGCAGCAAGCCGGCATCGGCCACGGGAAAGGAGTGTTCGCGGAGACGCAACACGTACCCGTCCACCAACTGCTGCAGGGTGAGACCCCCGCTTACCGTGGCGAAGTCCACAGTCATGAGATCGCCAGCCCTGACCTGATCCAGCATCCCTCTCACCAGCACCTGACGATAGCCACTGCTGGCTGCACTATATAGGAACCAACCGATGAAGATGAACCAAAGCCCATCAATCCACCCACCTCCGACGATCTGCCAGGTACCCCCCAGCATGAAGAGGAATGCTATCCCCTGTCCACCCCAAGAGGCCAGTCGCGTGGCCACCCTCAGGTTGCCGCTGAGTCCCCAGATCAACGCCCGCACCACTCGCCCCCCATCCAAAGGGAAACCGGGGATGAGGTTGAAAAGGGCCAGACTAACGTTGATCATGGCCAAATACCGGGCCAAAGCACTCAAGGGCTGAACGTAGCTTCGAGTCAGAAACCAGAGAATGCCAAAGGCCATGCCGGTGACCATGCTGAACAGGGGCCCCACGATGGCCATGAGTAACTCCTTGAGCGGCTCGTCTGGTTCCTCGTTGAGCCTGGCCACACCACCGAAGATGAAGAGCGTGATACTGTGCACCCTCTCTCCCTGGCTGATGGCCACCAACGAATGAGCCAACTCGTGGCCCAACACCGAACCAAAGAAAAGGACGCTGGTGACCACGCCCACTGTCCAGTGCAACCAGATCGGCCAGCGGGGATACTGCTCTGGAAAATAGTATCCAGCCAAGGTCCAGATGACCACGGCAAAAATGACGAGCCAACTGGCATCTATGTTGATGTCTATGCCAAAAACCTTCCCGATACGCCAGGCTGTTCTCATTATGTCACCTTTCACCCTACCACTTTCCCATTATCAGCATATGAGAAATCCTTGCTACCGGGTGGCGTCCCCGCCACCCGCACGGGGCGAGGACGCCCCTTTTGAGCGACTTTTCTCAGGTACTGATCATCCGTAACGATACGACTCAAGCGAACCTCTCCTCTTTCCAGGGATCGGCATCGTTGTGATAGCCTCGCTGCTCCCAAAAGCCAGGGCGGTCCTCGGCCATAAGTTCTAACCCCCTCACCCACTTGGCGCTCTTGTAGAAATAGAGCTTGGGGACCACCAGGCGCAAAGGCCAGCCGTACTTCGGAAGCAGCTCCTCCCCTTCGTAGCCATAGGCAAACACGACATCATCATCGAGCAACGCCCCCAAAGGCAGATTAGTGGTATAACTCCCTTTGCAATGGACCAACACATAGGCTGCCTCTGGTTTGGGCCGGGCCAGGCGCAGGAGCTCTTGCGGAGAGACTCCTTTCCAGCGAGTGTCCAGCTTGCTCCAGCCCGTGACGCAGTGGATGTCGGCTACCACTTCTTTGACAGGCAAGGCCCGCAACTCATCGTAAGTCAGCTTCAGCGGGGTCTCCACCAAGCCCCAGATCTTGAGATCCCAACTCTGCCGGTCAAAGGGCGGGATGGAGCCGACGTGAAGCACAGGAAAACCATCCGTCACATATTGGCCAGGCGGTACGCGCGGCTGGCGTTCTTCGCTCATCTGACTACCTCCGTGCACCTCACTTATTTTACCAGATTTAACCGCGCTCGTCAAGAGTTTATGTCAAATAGAAAGTCGATCAGTCAACAAGTCAATGAGTTGACGAGTCAGACGAGTCAGCGGATACCTCGTTCACGCATTGCTCATCAACTCATCACTCCTTACCTTGTTTCCTCCCAGTGCCGGTGCTCTTTGTACATGCAGCGGTCCATGACCACCATCAGCCCCGCCTCGCGTGCTTTTGCTGCCGCCTCCTGGTGGACGATCCCCTCCTGCATCCATATCGCCCGCGCCCCCTTGGCAATGGCTGCATCAACGATAGCCGGGACATGTTTGGCGCGACGAAATATGTCTACCACGTCCACTGCCTCGGGCACAGATGCCAGATCGGGATAGCTCTCCTCTCCCAAGATCTCCTGGGCAAAAGGATTCACCGGTATAATCCTGTAGCCCTGCGCCTGAAGGTAGCGGGCAACGCCGTGGCTGAGACGAGCGGGATCGGGCGAAAGGCCCACCACGGCGATGGCCTTGCTCTCGTCTAGAATCTTCTCGATGGTATCAGCTTGATTCATGGCTTTTCTCCCCTAGTGACTATGCCCTTCGTGAGCAACCACCAAGTGGGCCAGATCACAGACAAGCTCCCCATTGTCACAGTTTTCACACTCGCATTGTAAGGTGGTGTGAGCGATGCCGAAATCACGCTTAAGGAGATGCTCCACCCGCTCCACGATGTCCACGCTGCAACTGGTCATCTGGTCTTCAATCAGAAGATGGGCGCTCAAAGCGCGAAGCCCTGAGGTGATACTCCAGATGTGCACATCATGGATGTCCCTCACCCCATCCACTTTCTGTACTGTCTCTACTACCTCGTGCAGGTCAATGCCCTTGGGAGTCGCTTCCAACAGGATGTTGATCGCTTCCATGGTGACCCGGTAGGCACTGACCAAGATGAGCAGAGCAATTAGCACGCTGATGATGGGGTCAATGATATACCAGCCGGTGACAAGCATCACCAGGCCACCCACTATGATGCCCGCCGAGGAGAGAGTATCGCCTAGAACGTGCAGAAACGCACTTCGGACATTGAGGCTCTCGCCCTTCTCCAGAGCCATGATGGCCGCCACATTGGCCACCAACCCGACGAACGCAATGACCAACATCCCCGGCCCTTGCACAGGCTGGGGGGTCAGGATGCGCTCGTAGGCTTCATAGAAGATGTAGAGACAGATCAGAATAAGAGTCACGCCGTTGCCCAGGGCAGCCAGGATCTCCAGGCGATGGAATCCGAAGGTACGCTGCTTGCTGGGAGGCCTCAAGGCAAAGGTGATGGCCAAGAAGCTCATCACCAGAGAGGCTACATCAACCAGCATGTGGCCAGCATCAGCCAGGAGAGCCAAGCTGTTGGTCAGTATTCCGCCGATGATCTCAGCGATCAAGATGGTGCCAGTAAAGACAATGGCCAGTATCAGCCCCCTGCGCTCGGCGAGACGATCAGCACCGTGTTCGTGAACCATAATCATTCCCTCGTTGGAGTTTCGATATTGGGTATTGGTCTTACAGCCCCCGCCAGCTTCCGGTGCTGATCAGATGCTCGTAGTTGACCATCAGGACGTCGAAGTGAATGCCCTCGTAGCCGGCCAGGCGCTGATACATGTCTTTGCCGGTAGGATCATCGGTTTCGGCTGCCGCTTTCCTGTACAGCTCGTAGCTTTCGTTTTCCTTCTGCATGGCGAACAGCAAGGCGTCAGCTTCGGTGGCATCTGGGCCAATGGCATCTTCCAAAGCCTCCCTTTCCGGCGGGAAGAGGGGCTTGTCCAGATCAACGGGCTTCACTTCCAGGGCCTCGGAGAAGGAGACCCACCCTTTGCCAGCGCTTAGGATTTCGTGCTGATCCCACACGATGCGCAGATGCAGCTTCTCGTCATCAGCCAGGGAGAGAAACATCTCCCGACCGCGCTCGTCCGTCGTCCTTTCTGCAGCCTCAGTATAGAACTTGTAGCCGTCCTGCTCCAAGCGGATAGCCTGGCGCAAGACCTGCAAATCATCACTGTTTTCTTCCACTCTATCACTCCTTATCTAATTTCATCAAACCAGAATACCGTGATGCGTGATACGTGAGCTCACGCATCACGTATCACGCATCACGTCCTTCCAAGAGTAGGCGAAGTTCATCAGCGTTCCAGCATCTCCAAAGCGCGGGCGGCTACGTTCTCCGCCGTGAAACCGTATTTCTCCAACAGCACCTTGTATGGCGCCGAGGCTCCAAAGCCTTCAATGCCGATAACTTCGCCTCCAGCCCCGACATAGCGATGCCAACCCTGCGGTACGCCGGCCTCGATAGCCAGGCGAACGGTCACCTCAGGAGGCAACACCTCGTCACGATAGGACTGGGGCTGCTGTTCGAAAAGCTCCCAACTGGGCATGCTCACCACGCGCGCCTTCACCCCCTGCGTGGCCAGCCGCTCCTGGGCCGCAAGGGCGACGTGCACCTCGGAGCCTGTGGCAATCAGGATTATATCCGGTCGCCCACCACCCGCCTCGGCCAGGACGTAGGCGCCGCGCGCCAGCCCATCGGCGGTGGCCGAGGCTGCGCGATCCAGCACGGGTAGCTTCTGTCGGGTAAAGAGCAGCGCGACCGGCCCTGCATGGCATTGCTCCAGGGCCACGCGCCAGGCAGCGACCGTCTCACCAGCGTCGGCGGGGCGAATCACGGTGAGGTTAGGGATGGCCCGCAACGCGGCCAATTGCTCTATCGGCTGATGGGTTGGCCCATCCTCACCGAGGCCTATGCTGTCGTGGGTGAAAACGTAGATGACGGGCAGCTCCATCATCGCCGCCAGCCTGATGCTGGGGCGCATGTAGTCGGAGAAGACAAGGAAAGTACTGCCGAATGGAATCGCCCCGCCGTGCAAGGCCATGCCGCTCAGGATGCCGCCCATGGCGTGTTCACGCACCCCAAAGTGGAGGTTGCGGCCGCCAGGGTTGTCGGCAGAGAAATCACCGTAGTCGTTCAGGTAAGTCTTGCAGGACGGGGCCAGGTCCGCCGAGCCGCCGATCAGGGTGGGCAGATAGGGAGCGATGGCGTTGAGCACCTTGCCCGAGGCGACACGGGTGGCCAGTGGCCCATCCTCCGGCCCAAAGGTGGGCAAGGCAACGTCCCAGCCCGCAGGCAACTCGCCAGCTAGGGCCATACGCCACTCCCCAGCTAAGTCGGGATACTCGGTAGCATAGGCCTCGAAGCGAGCTTGCCACTCCGCCTCCCACGCGCTTCCCTTCTCCGGGGCCTGGCGGAAATGGGTCAGGGCCCGGTCGGGAATGAGGAACGGTGGCTCAGTCGGCCAGCCCAGGTTCTTCTTGGTGAGCCGCAGCTCTTCTTCGCCCAGCGGCGCACCGTGAGCACTGGCGGTATCCTGCTTGTGAGGGCTGCCGTAGCCGATGTGGGTGCGGGCCATGATCAGCGAAGGACGGGGATCGGCCTGCGCCGCGCTGATGGCGTCGGCGATGCCCGCCAGGTCATACCCATCCACGCGCTGCACGTGCCAGCCGTAGGCCTCAAAACGCTGACCCCGATCCTCGGTGAACGCCAGGTCGGTGCTGCCCTCAATGGAGATGCGATTGTCGTCGTACAGGTAGATCAGCTTGCCCAGGCGCAGGTGGCCAGCCAGCGACGCTGCTTCGGAGGCGACGCCTTCCATAAGATCTCCGTCGCTGACGATGGCGTAGACGTAGTGGTCAACGATCTCGTGGCCGGGGCGGTTGAAGTGAGCGGCCAAATATGCCTCGGCAATAGCCATGCCCACCCCGTTGGCGAATCCTTGCCCCAGCGGGCCGGTGGTGGTCTCCACACCCGGCGTCAGGCCATGCTCAGGATGGCCGGGGGTAAGGCTGCCCCACTGTCGGAAACTCTGCAACTCCTCCAGTGGGAGATCGTAGCCGGTGAGGTGCAACAGGCTGTACAGCAGCATGGAACCATGCCCCGCCGAGAGGATGAACCGGTCTCGGCCCGGCCAAGTCGGGTTGATTGGGTTATGCCGCAGGAAGCGCGTCCACAACACGTAGGCCATGGCCGCCGTCCCCATAGGCAAGCCCGGGTGGCCCGAATTGGCCTTCTGCACCCCATCCATAGCCAAAGTACGGATGGTGTTGATGCAAAGTTGATCTAGGTGCTCTTGGTGCGTCATTTCGTCTCCCTCCGCTGGAAGTTGAATTTCCAACCTCCAACCTCCAACATCCAATCTCTAATCTCCAATCATCCCTCAAAGAAAGGCTTCTCCCAGTCATCCCACCAGTGCTGGTTATCACTGAGATAGTTGCGGGCATCCTGCAAGAGCTTGTAATGTCGGTTTTCCTCTCTCATCAGGAACTCATAGGCGTGGCGTCCCTGGGGATCGGCAATCTCAGCAGCAGCCTTCTTGTACATTTTGTAGAACTCTTCCTCCACTTTCATGCCGAACTCCAGCACCGCCAGATCGCCTTCGAGCTTCCCCACATCGTAAGCGGCAAATGTCGCATCGAAAGGTGATTCTTCCTGAGAAGCCAACACCTCGCCGGGAAATAGCGGCTTGGTGATATCGACCGCTACCTTACGTTTGATGGCTTCCTCTGGGTCTACCCACCCCTCGCCCGCGCTGATGGCGTTGTGTTCCACCAACAGCAGAGCCAGGTGGCGCTCCTCATCTCTGGCCAAGCTGCGAAACGTTCCCTGGCCCGCTGGGTCGGGGCTTCGCTCCGAAGCTTCCAAAAAGAAACGGTATCCTTCTCGCTCGTTCTCTATAGCCCGACGCAAAGCGGCCAGGGCCTCCTTCTGCTTGCTCATAGTATTACACCTCCTCCAAGTTTTCGAACGCCGAGAGCCTCCGACCGAGGCGAAAAGGCTCGGTCTGAGACCTTCGCCCATCCTGTGCTAGTCCTTCGAGGCCAGAGCCTTCTCCAGCTTCGCGTACTCCCCCTCAAGGAAGTCAGCATGAAAGGCCTCTTCATCCCTGAGCCTTTCGAAGATGATCCTGATGGCCGGATCCTCCGCCAAGTCAACGGCCACCTGATACTTGTCCCTAGCCGCCTTCTCCTCAATGGTCATCACCTTGAGGAAGTTCAGCCAATCCATTGTGCAAGTCCCCTTTCTAAAGCAATCCTTTCCAATCGAAGTCATCATCCAACAGCTTCTCGGCATAGCAAGAGACGTCGGTCCCCGTGCGGATCAAACGGCTGATGGGTGCGACATCCTTCCTATCGCCCAACAGAATGGCCCCCACCAGCCGCCCGTCCTTTAGCACCAGCTTTTTGTAGATGCCGGCCTCAGACTTCCTCATCTCCTGGTAGCTATTATCTTCAAGAGGATGGACTACCCCGACAGAGGCGCAATCAACCCCCACCACCTTCAGGACGTTGGAGGGAATGGTGCCCCGGTACTCGGTTTGCTCCTGCCCAAGCATGTTGGCCGCCGCCACCCGGGCCTGTTCCAGGCAGGCGGGGATGATGCCATATAACTGTCCCCGGAACTCGGCCACGTCACCGGCAGCGTAAACATCTTCGGCACTAGTCCGCAGGTGCTCGTCCACCACCACGCCCCGGTTGACCTCTAGCCCGGCCTCTTGAGCCAGCCCTAAGTTGCATTGGACGCCAGTCGAAATGAGAACCAGATCGCCCTCTATCCTCCGCCCGTCCTGCAGCAGAACCCCAGTGGCCTGTCCATTGCCGAGGATAGCCTGAGAGGAGGCACTCAAGGCCACCTTGATGCCCATGGCCTCTATCAGTTCCCTCATCAAGGCCCCTCCATCGGCATCGAGCTGGCGGCGAAGGAGATATGGCCCATGCTCCAGAACAGTCACCTCCAGTCCCAACACCGTGAGGGCTCTAGCTGCTTCCAGGCCCAAAAGCCCGCCGCCTATGACCACCGCTCTCTTGGCCGCTCCAGCCCAACTCCGGATGGACAAAGCATCGTCGCAGGTGCGCAGGCTGAAGACACCCTCTTTGTCTACACCCTCGATGGGTGGAATGAAGGGACGACTGCCAGTGGCCAGGAGCAGCCGGTCGTACGAAACCTCGCGGCCATTACTTCGACCACGCTCAGTACAAGCATCCAGGGTGATCCGCTTGGCCTGGAGATCGAGCCTCACTACCTCAACTCCCAGATGCACGATGATGCCTTGCTTCTCGTACCAGGCGGGGGAATAGAGAGGCAACTGCTCCAGCTCGATCTCCCCCGCCAGAAATTGCACGAGGCGAGGTCTGGGATAGTAGTGGTACGCCTCCTGGGTATAGACCTCGACCTCCCCCCCTCCCTTCGAGAGGGTCCTGGCAGCGGTGATGCCAGCCACACCGTTGCCAATTATGACAGATTTCATTCGAGCTTTTCGAACATGTCTTTTTCGGCCCCACAGTCTGGGCAGAGCCAATCCTCGGGCAAGTCCTCGAAAGGCGTGCCCGGCGGTATGTCGCTATCGGGATCGCCCACCGCAGGGTCGTAAACGTACCCGCAAACCAAACATTCCCATTTATCCATTTATTGAAACCTCCCGTTACAGTTTTTGAGGTGGTTCGAAGATCAGAAATCCTGATAGACGATCTCTTCGTAAATCGTCTCTACCTGGTTCTTGTGCTTCAGTTCTTCATTGGCCAAGAATTCGAACAGGTTCTTGGCTGTTCCCGTTGTGCGCTGAGCCATCTCCGCGTAGAAATCGCGGGCTTCCTTCTCATTCTGCATGGCCAACAACAGCACATCCGAGATACCTGCGACCTCATCCAACGATACAGGCTTGAGGTAATCGCTTATCTTCAAGTCAACCACCT
>CAZGKH010000010.1:0-17352 GCA_964525665.1 uncultured Anaerolineae bacterium
ATCCGTGTTTATCTGTGTGAATCCGTGTCCTGTGTTAAAAATGTCGGCCAATCAGGCTCTTGAGATAAAAACAGCGGGTGGGTGGGATTAGCGGATCAAGTGGCCCTGTACTTGGCCGGACAGGACAAGTGCTTGACCTGAAGCACAATCCGTAAATCCTGCCCATCCGTGTTCTACAACAAAACGAGGGGCCGGACAATTCCGGCCCCTCGTTTGCTGTTTGGTGTTGAGGCAGCGCCTCTTGACCTGGCTAGAAGTTGACGATGTTGAACAGCAAGTTCTCGTTGTCACCCGGCCAGTCGGGCCAGATGTAGAAGGGGTTGTAGTTTATCGTGCCCATGAACGATGCGTCATCCATCCAGTTCAGGTCACCGATAACTACCACGTCACCAGCGAAGACAGGGCCGCTCAGGCGCGTGACGCCAGGCATGGTGTCCGCCGCGCAGACGGTAGCGCCATCGTCTGGATGAGGCGTGTCAACCCTGGCAATGTAACCTGGCGCCGCATTCACCGCGTCTACGGTGATGCTGATGGCGGTGTCGAAGTCCAGCGTGTGGACATCCTGTGAAGGATCACCAAGGAGCTGGTCTGGTGTGTTTAGATCGTCGGCCAAGGCGCCAGCCACCGTGCTGGGATTATGCGCACCGTCCTCGACAAACTTGACATCAAGGTCGTTCAGCGCACCCAGCACCTGGTTCTCCACCTCGACTTGCTCGTCTGCATCGCCCATGACCACGAGGCGGCCACCGTTTCGCAGGAACAGGTCAAGTTGGGAGAGCTGGCCCGGCGTGAAGTGGTGAGCCGCGTCCTCGTCTGCGACGTCGTTTCCAGGCCCCAGCAGGAAGATGACCTTGTACTCTTCCAGGTCGGGATCGCCAGGCCACACATCGGTGTAATCCACCAGGTAGTTCAAGCTCTCGAGCATATCCTCAGCATTGTAGTACTCGTGCGCGCTGTCATTAGGCAGATCCTCGGCTGCGGGCGCTTCGCCGTTGTTGCCGTAGTAGAGCAAGATGCGGCTCTTGGGCGTCTGATGGAGCTGGAAAGTGATCTGCGCTGAGTCGCAGTTGGGAATGAACACGCTATCGCAACTCCCGTTATACCCTTCGGCAGTGACGCACACCCAGGTGGTCTCGTTCGAGAAGGCAATCTCGATGTCGTACTTCCCATCCGCGTCCGTCGTGGCGGACTCGGAGCCACCAAAGTGGGAGGCCACAACCTCGGCGCCCTCGATGGGCAGGCCGGTCTCCTTGTCCTCGACCCAGCCCTCCACACCGACAGTGTCACACGTTGGGGGCAACTCGAAGTTGGCCGTCTGGTTATCGCAGACCACGTCCTCCAAGACCAGGGTCAGATCGTTATAGTCAGTAGCCGATGCCACCAGGGTGATGTCCTGTCCCGCAGGATCATTCGTGTTGGTGTACTGGAAGCTGTACCAGCCCGTGGAGTCGGTGGTAGCGTACTCTACACCGTCAATGCTGATCGAAGCGCCGTTGACGGGATCCAAGGTGAGTTCGTCAATGATGTGGCCAGAGATGGTGATGTTGCAGGGCCAGTAGCTGGGGTTATTGAATGGGGTTCCCTCGTAGATGCTGGTGACATCGCCCCAGGTGTCGGCCAGAGCAGTGACCTCACCTCCACCTCCATAGACGTTGCCGAGGATTCCCCTCTCCACCACGATCACAGAGGGCATGGTAGGCTCTTGGTCCACGACACCGTCCTGATCCACATCACAGAGCTGTTCCACTTGTTCGACTACCACCGTGGCTGAACCCATGTAACCAGGATGGAGGCAGCCGATGTTGTTGAGATCAATCATCTTTAGGTGCTTGGGATGCAGCCAGAAGCCATCGAGCTCACACAGGATCGTCCCGGTCTCGTCGCTGAACTTGAGCTTGGGCTTGATCTTGTTGCAGTTGGAGTTGTTGCGGACGGCGATCATAGAGGTCCACGGGGTGTACGTGTCTTGAGCGTCCTTGGTCATGAAGGGGAGGGCGACCTCCGTTACCCACTCTTTTTGGGATTCTGGATGGGCGTTATAGCTACCGCCTTGCGCATCCATCTCCGGCGTGAGGGGGTCATCCGGCCTTTTCAGGTCTACCACAGCGAAGATGGGCTGGGCAGGCGTCGTTCCACCTGGGTAGTTCACTTGATCGTGCGATTGGACTTCGGCGGCCCCGACATACTCGTAGCCCAGGTTGGTGACTATCGGCAAGTAGAAGGTAGTGGAACCTCCGGGGCAGACCCAGTCAGCCAGGAAGAGGATCTCGTCGCCGCTGTTGTCCATGAAGTCCACGGTCACGAAAGTATTCTGTCCGGTGCGGCTCAGGTTCTGCACCTGAATGCTGGCATCCCAGCCGCTCCACTCGCGGAAGATGAGGTCGGCGTAGACTTTATAGTCCGTAATCTCTACCCCGTCTCTGAGCTCTATTTTGGGCCGAGCGCGATGGGTCAACAAAGTACCTCGATCCACGCCAACACAGGGTTCGTCGAAGCTGGTTTCGTCAACGATGATGCCCAGGGGCTGCTCAGCCGAGATATGAGCCGAGCCAAGCCAGAAGCATGGAATCTGGCCTACATCACACGGAACCCTGACCCGTACGGATTCACCTGGCGCCAACTGCTCGATGTGGTACTTGTAGAGCAGTTGACAGCTCCCTTGCTCCATGTAGTTGATCCACACCGAGGTGCACAGCGTGCCTGAGTTCTGGATCGTTAGCTCCGTGTCCAATCCGTTGTAGCCTTTCATAACGTAAGGAGCATAGTACTCGTATGGAACACCTTCGCCATCCATCTCCTCGGAGATCCCGGTGTAAGTACTGGAGACAAAGGTGCCGTAGTCGTTGGGCCCATAGCGGGTCACCGTAACGGCGACATCTTCTCCGAAGGCGTCATCGGGGGGATCGTTCCAGCCTCCTCCGGCTCCCTCACACGTGCCAAACTCCCACTCCTCCAACCAGCATCTCCAAGCCTCGGTATCGCCCTCGGTCTCCTCCGCGGCCTGGCAAGCTTCCTGGAATACGTCCGCATCTACCGTGTAGATCATGCCCGACATGACGTCATCGTGGATCTGGCTTTTGAGGGTCCAGATGGCATTTTCTCGGATCAATTGGCAGTAGTGGCGGATAATGCCGGGATCGTTGGTGGGGCAGACTTCAGAGTACTCTCCCCATCCTAAGAAGATCGCTCCGGTATCGGCATCTCCCACGTTCTGCGTCTGAATCCAAGTCTCCCAGTCGCCAGTTCCCAGCACGTCGCCATTGTCAATGCGAGGGATCTGGATATGCACTCCGGGCGTCGGGTCGGCTGCCACAGTGCCGACTGTCAATAAGCCCACCAATAATCCTAGCACCAACGTTCCCAGTGCCAGGCCCAACACAGATCTTTTGTTCTTACTCATTTTCGAGCCTCCTTTTGATTTCTTTTAGTTAGTTTTTTGTTGATTAGTAAACTTCGTAGTTGCTCACGCAATACCAGCCCCCTCTGGGTTTTAGCTCTAGCGATCCCATTGTGGCCGCTGGGATGTGGTCTTGTTTCTTGTTCAAACCATTGGGATATCGGCATGTCAAGTGAGCAAGTTACGGCGATTCTAAGTGGAGGGAGCCAGATCACCCTTGATGATGCCATCACCCTTGATGATCCCGTCGCCCTTGATGATGCCATCACCTTTGATGATCCCGTCGCCCTTGATGATGCCATCACCTTTGATGATCCCGTCACCCTTGATGATGCCATCGCCCTTGATGATGCCATCGCCCTTGATGATGCCGTCACCCTTGATGATGCCGTCACCTTTGATGATCCCGTCACCCTCGGAAGAAGCCAGGCTCTCGATTGGATTTAGGCTCAACAAGAGGCCGAGGATCAATAGCAGGCTGAAGATACACCAAAGTGTTTTTTTCATGTTAGCTACCTCCTTTTTGCTTGTAAATGGTCTCTACTTGGCACCGCTCTGATCTCAAGCGATGTATATCCTCTTGTTCCAAGAGACGCCAAAACCGTTGCACTGTTCGCGGATAAAACCGACCAGGTTCTCCATGCCCTTGAAGTAGTTCTTCTGACCTGTTTGGACGTTTTCGACACTTCCACGCCACTCAGGATTCTCGTCCTCCACCTCCCTCGGCTCTTCCCAAATGCGGATAAAGAAGGACACGTAATTTCGTTGCTGAAGCGACATAGTAGCTCCCCTTTCCGCAGTTAATAAAAAACTGCTGTTAACTTTCAACAGCAGTATACCATATAGGCATCAATTATCTGTTAGAGAAGCGTCAGAGAAACGTCAAAGTGAAGAGTGATTCGTGATGCGTGAGACGTAGGTTGCTTTTCACGAATCACGGATCACGGATCACGCATCAATTATCACGTAGGTTGCTTGCAAAAAAGGGGGGTAGAACTTTGAAGATTGTTGAGGAGAATCAATTGGGAGAGCGATCTTGGGGAGAGGTTGTCAAAGCTGAGCGTGGGCTGTTTTGGCTCTTTTGAGTCTCTCGGCAGCCCCAGTTCTCTCGAAAATATCAATAGCTTGGGAGAGATGTTCCCGGGCCCGGTCTACCTCTCCTTTGTCTTTCAGCACCAATCCACATTCGTAGTAACTCTTGCCGAGTTCATGTTCATTACCCAGGGCCTTCAGCATGCTTATGCTCTCAGAAAAGTGCTTTTCACCCTCTTCCCACTGCTGACATCCAAGAGCCTTGACTTTTCCCAACACTCGGTGCGCCACTCCTTCGGAAGTATTGTCGCCGACCTTTTGGGCCATCTCAAGAGAAGCGTGACCACATTCCAGGGCCCCTGTAACGTCGCCGAGAGCCAGGGAAACCTCAGCCATGACCCGATAGGTTTCTGGCAAGAGCCATTCACACTCGATATCCCCACAGATGTTCACTGATTCTTCCAGGTGATTAAGGGCCTGGGAATACTCTTCCTTGCGGAAGAGAATCAGCCCCAGATTGGTGTAGGATATGGCCAGCCCATAGATGTCTCCGATTTCCTTCTCGATTTCGAAGCTTTGGCGATGATATTCAAGGGCCTTGGCATAATTGCCCTGTCGCTCATAGACCACCCCGAGATTGTTATAAAGAACAGCGGTGCCGTGCGCATTCCCATGTTCAATTCTAATGGCAAGGCTTTTCTCGAAGTGTTCGGTGGCGCTGGGATAATCATTCTGGTCAAGATAAATGGAGCCTAAGTTATTATATATCCGCGCCCGCTCTTTCTGGCTGTCCACATTCTCGGGTAGTTTCTCTATCATGTCCAGGCTCTGTTGGCATAGCCTAATGGCTTCTTCGTATTGCCTTTGACGAATATTCAAAAACGCCATGCCGCTATCCAGCCTGACCATCTCCAGCGAGGGGCCATCGGATTCAAGAATTCTCATGCCGGTTCTAAAATGCTTCAGTGCTAGGTCACGCCCGCCGTTCCTCTCATGTACTCTGCCCATCTTGCGATGGATCTCAGCTACTTGCCTTTTGTCCAATCCCTGACCTGTGCTGTCCAGCGCCGATTTGTAGCTTTCTATCGCGTTATGATGTTTCCCCACCAGGGCATAAACGTCGCCCAATCCCTCGTAAATGGTCGCCAACTCCTCCTTGCTCTCCGTGAGTTCCAGCGCTCTCTGATAATAAGCAATGGCTTCCTCATTGGCGTAGAGTTCTCTAGCCCTGTCACCGGCCCTGATGGTGTATTTTAGAGCTTTCTCCCTATTCCCTCCCGCCGTAAAGTGATGGGCCAATTGACTGACCACCTCATCAAGGCGATGGCGGTATTCCATCTCCAGAGCTTCGCCCACCCGACGATGCACTTGCTGTCGCCTGGCTCCGCTCATCTGCTGATAAGTCACTTCTCTGATCTTGGCATGGCTGAAATCGTAGCTACTGCCCTTTATACCTACCTCGATCTCTTTGATCAATTGTGCACGCAGCAACTTGTCGAAGGCATCGAGGGCCTCGTCCGCGCTTTTGTCGCAAGCCCTCTGGACGGTAGTAAAGTAGAATTGCTGGCGAAAAACGGCGGCTGTCTCCAGCACTTGATGGCTTATCTCTTCTAAACGGTTGAGGCGGGCTTGAATGACATCGCGTATGCTGGAGGGAATTGAGATTTGGGCGTAGTTGGTGGCGAAATCTTTGAGGTCTGTGCTCCAGCCATGTTCATCTCGATATAGAACACCCTCTTCGAGAAGGGAGCGGACGACCTCGAAGATGAAGAAGGGATTTCCCTCCGTATCTTGATACAACCTGCGGCTGAATTTCTCGCCCCCACTCTCCATGCCTGCCATCTCTCTGATCAGAGTGGTCACCTCTTCCAGGGTGAGGCGACGCAGGCTGATCCTTGCAAGAAGGCCATCTTGCCTAAGGCTACGCATCATATTGGTCAACAGCCCATTAAGGTCTTCAGTACGATAGGCGCCAACGAGCAGGATCTTTTCCCTGATAACATGACGAGCCAGATATTGCAGAAGGGCCAGAGTCGCTTGATCGGCCCAATGGAGGTCATCGAAAAAGAGTACCAGGGGTCGTTGGTGCGAGAGAGCAACCAAGAAGCGGACAACTCCCTCAAAGAGGCGGCTGCGCTCCGTTTCTCCGTTCAGGGGCACACTGTTGGGGAGATCTGGCAGCACCTCGCTGAGTTCGGGGACCAGCTTGCTTACTTCCCTTAGCCAAATACTGGATATCTGAAGCCCATCCATATCCAGTGTTGGCAGATAACCCCGCAGGGCTTCGACCAGGGGCTGATAAGGCAGGGTCATTTCAGACTCGTAGCACCGGCCTATCAACAAGTGAAAATCGGGCGCTGCCCTATTGAGCAACTCTTGTACCAGTCGGGTCTTGCCAATGCCAACTTCGCCATCAACAATGACCAGTTGTCCCCTTCCCTGGCCTGCGGCCTCTAGGTGGTGGACTAATTGGGCGTACTCCTTGTCTCTGCCCACCAGGCTTGAACTCAGATATTCCGGCTTCGGCCACGGGCGAAGCGGCGATGGGCGGGGCTGCCACCGGATTTCGACACTCGGTCCTTTTGTCGGTGGCTCCACTTCCCTGCGCTGGGGTTCCACCAATTCCTGACGAAGTATCTGCTCATAAAGGGTCGTGGTCTCGGCCAAAGGAGCGACGCCTAACTCTCGCTCTATGGTATCCTTGCAGACTTCGTACTGACGCAGGGCTGCACTGCGATTGCCAGCCAGATAATACAGGCGCATCAGTTGGCGGTGGATATTCTCTTGAAGGTTATCGCGGCTGAGTATCTGAATGGCGTAAGCGGTGGCTTTCTCGTATTCGCCCTGACTGCCGTAGTAGTCGCTCAGTTCTGTGAGGGCCTCCAGGTATCTTCTCTGTAACCTCTGTCGCTCGAAAAAGGACCAGTCTTCGAATTCGTAGGCATTCCTGATGAAGAAACCCTCCAGGAAATCGCCCCGATAGAGCTCCACCGCCCTGCTCCAGTTGTCCATTCTAAGCCGTTCGCTGTTGGCTCCTACACCTAGCAGTCTCTCGAACTCCTCTGTGTCTAGCCAGTAATCGGCCTCAGGGTCAAAACAGAGGGTGTTGCCTTCGACCAAGATGTATTTCTTGGTGGGCTTGCTGTCTGGCGCCAGGTTGCGACGCAATTCATAAAGAGTATTGCGCAAGCTACCTTTGGCCTGGCGTTCGCTGGTCTCTCCCCAGAACAGGGTAGCTAGCTTCTCTCGAGAATAAGCCTGGCGATTGGAGACTAGGTAATAGAATAGGGCTTGAGCTTTTTGAGAAGTGATATTTAGCGGAATAGCATCATAGGTGATGGTAGGGGAGCCAAAGAGGTGTATTCTTAAGACCGGCATCTAAGCCCTCCTCGGGCCGACAAAGCTGAAGAGCAAGGCAATAGCAGATTGCGATTTGCACCTTGTCATTACAACTCGATCAATAATATAGGATTTCCCACTTATTAAAACGTAAAAACGCCGTTTTAGATACGGCCTAAACCTTAAAATCTTGGCACCAATTTCAAATTGGTCTGGCTCTTGCTACTGCAATCACGCCGAACAGGAAAAGCCTGCGAGTTTTCGCTCGCAGGCTCAAATACCAGGTCGGCCAGAATCAGTCTCTGCGGAGTGCACCTCTATTCTTTCACTAGTTCTAGCTCGCCGCCGCAGTTGGGGCACTTGTGCAAGGGCTTCTTGACGCTGAATTCGCTGCCACAGTAGGCGCAGCGGCGCACAACTTTCACCTCCATCAGACCAGGGAAGACGTAGAGGTCTTTGTCAGGCCCGCGCTCCCTTCGGCACTCGCCTCTTCCCTCAAGCACACCGAGGGCCCGCTGAGCAGCATCGGTGGGCACATTGAGTTCGGCCACGATCTGGGCCAGGCTGACCTCGGCGCCGCCTCTGGCCCGAACCAGGTCTATGATGCTATCGGCCAGCCGCTCAGGCTCTAACTGCTGATCGCGTCGCCAGGTGAGCGCGCTCCAGGCAGCCACGCCGCCGCCAATGACAATCAGGATCACCGACAGAGGCAGTCGCCCCGGCTCACGGGTGGCCGCACACAGGAAGAGAAGCCCGACAGCCAGAAGAACCACTGCGATGACAAAAGCGGCGATTAAAATCGTTCGTTTCATAATTACCCCCTCCATTTCTTGGTTGACTCGGTCAAGGCCTGGCCAAGACTGTTGAACATGCTGGTGACGGCCTCGTCGCTCAGGTCGCGTTCAATGACTGGCTGTGCTACCTCCAGGAACTCCGCAGGGTTAGCGCATAGTCGGGCATCGTCACGCATCTTAGCTTTTAGACCATCCCATTGATTGTGAAAGGCGACCGCCGAGTCGGGCAATCGCACCTTAAGCCGCGGAAGGAATTCACTATGCATGCGCTGCTCTCCGATGAGCCCGCCCACGCTCTCCTGGAAGCTGTCCATCCCTTTACCGACGCTGTCCAAAAGGGCTATGAGCCCTCCCACTGCCCCCAACCCCTCCTGATAGGCATCGGTCTTGATGTTGAGCGCGATCATGGTTTCCAAGCCCGGCTTCAGATCACCGGGACAGGGGACAGGCTCCTTCAGGTTGTCCAGGACGTAGCGGACTGCCCGTTTCATCGCCAGGGCCTCCCGCTGGGCATCATCGTCCAGATAGGCCAACTCCCTTTTCAGCTCAGCGACCTTGAGGCTAAGCTCGCGCCATTTACCCTGCAGGGCTCCCTGTTCGGCCTGGAATTCCTGCTGGCTGGTCTGCCATTCCTGGCGTACTTCTTTCAGGTTCTGAGCCAGAGTCGCCAATTGGCCGAGGATGAGATGGCGTTGGCGGTCCAGCTTTGAAATGGAGATGAAGCGGAGGATGAAGCCCAACCCCCTGGAGCGTTGCGAAATCTCTGAGTTGAGTTGGGCCAACCTCGTCTCCAAGGCAGCTCGTTGGGCCTTGTATGCCTCCTCGCGCTTATCCAACTGTGGATTGAGGAGGCGCAGAGCTTTGGTCTGTTCTTGGGCTTGGGCCAATACGGCGTCGGTCTCCGCCTGGGTCTGGGGGATCAACTTGTCCCGCAGCTCCGTTCTGCGCTCGGCCAGGAGGCGACGCTCTGCGATGGCCCGTTCGTCAACCAGTGCTCGCGACTCCGCGCCGATTCCATCCAATCTCTCGAACAGAGTCTCAGTCAGGCTGGCCAATTGGGCGTCGTGATCGGCTTTGAACTCCACGTAGGCGCTGTTGAAGCCCACCTGGATCTCCTCCACCTCGCGTCCCACCGCATTGATCTTGCGCCTGTTGTCCGCTAAGAAATCGTTCAGTTGATCCAAAGAGACTGTTCGGGTCATATAATACCTCCCCTTGACGTGATGCGTGTTGCGTGATTCGGAAATCATAGCAAAAGGCGCCCGATAGTGAATTATAATACAGCATGTTCGCAAATTGTCAAGTTGAGTTGACCGTAAAACCTTGACAATTTTTCCAAGAGGTGGTAGAATAATAACAGACCGACCGGTCTGTCTGTCTATCCCCTCTTTGGCCCACGAAGGACATTCACCATGAGTCTAAAAGAAACAATCATCCACGAATCCTTAAGACTGTTCTCCTTGAAGGGGTTCTTGAGCACTTCAATCAACGACATCCTAGAGGCTGCGAACACCTCAAAAGGCGGGTTCTATAATCATTTCGCCAGCAAAGAGGAATTGTTCTTTGAGGTCTTGGATGAGGCGCGAAAAATCTGGCGTGAGCGGTGTCTCGCGGGCCTGGATGAGATCGAAAGCCCGACTGGAAAGATCAGGCTGCTGCTAGAAAACTACAGCGACCGGTATCTAAGAGACACCGAGAATTTTCCCGGGGGCTGTATCTTTGTCGCCTTTTCCGTCGAACTGCCTGACCAGCGCCCCCATTTAGCCAAAGAGGTCAATAAGGGGTTCGTCGGCCTTAAGGCCATGATCAAGAGGTTGTTGGATGAGGGACAGGAATCGGGTGAATTGAGTGACAGTGCGAGCACCAGCGCCATAGCAGAGATGTTATTTGCGGGCATGGTGGGTTCTTCTGTTATCTACGGTGTGGACAAATCAACTGTCAGCCTGGACAGATCAATCAACTCCCTGATCGGCTATCTTGAAGAACTGAAGCCATAATCAGCTAGCCACCTGCTCCTGCTGGACCCTAGTCCAGCGGTCTCGGTGGACGATGACGACCCCGGACAAGCGCGTGTTTCACACTCCTGGCGCTGATTTTCGCTGTTGGAGCAGCGGACTAGGGTCCGCTGCGAGCACAAGGTGAGTGGAGACAACCATGTTCTTTGGTGACTGGCTACAACGACGGGAGATGCTTTCGCCAAACAAGGTCGCTCTCATTGATGCCATCAATGGCAACCAGCCCATCACCTACCGGGAGTGGAACCAACAGACCAACCAGTTCGCCAATTTCCTCCGAGATGGGCTAAGGATCCGCAAAGGCGACCGGGTGTCCATCTATGCCATGAACCGCGTCGAGTATCTGGACGCGCTGTTTGCCTGCAACAAACTGGGGGCAATCCTGCACGTCATCAACTGGCGTCTGACAGTCCGCGAGCTGGAGGCCATCATCAACGACGCCGCCCCCCGCGCCCTGCTCTACAGCCAGGAGTTCGCCGCCCAGGTGGACGAGCTACGCCCCCGACTGTCGTCGGTGGAACGCTTCATCGGCCTGGACGAAGTGACGAACGACCACGACCTGCACTGGCCGACGGAACGCGGCAACTGGCCCAAGACCCAGCTGCCGCCCGTCGAACTGGACTGGGAAGACCCCTGGATCATCTGCTATACCGGCGGTACGACCGGCCTGCCCAAAGGCGCTATCCTGCACTACCGCGCTATCACCGCCAATTCGGTCAACACCATCGTCAGTTGGGGAATGCGTCCCGACGACGTGGCTCCCCTCAACATGCCCCTCTTTCACACCGGCGGACTCAACGTCCTCACCCTGCCGCTCGTTCATCTGGGCGGCGCCAGCATCGTCTGCGCCGGCTTTGACATTGACCAGCTCTTCGACCAGGTCGAGAACCTGGGTGTGACCTTCTTCTTCGGTATACCCACCATGCTCCTGATGATGATCCAGCACCCGCGCTGGGAGTCGTTAGGCTTGTCCAACGTACGTCTGGTGATGTCCGGTGGAGGGACGTGTCCCACCGTCGTCTTCGAGGCATTTTGGAAAAAGGGAGTCGAGTTCAAAACCGGCTACGGCCTGACCGAAGCTGGCCCCAACACCTTCTGGCTGCCGACCGAGCTTATGAAAACCAAGATCGGCTCAGTTGGCCGGCCTCTGTTCCACATTGACGTCAAATTAGTTGACGAGACTGGCGAGGAAGTCGGCCCGAACGAGGTGGGACACTTGCTGATTCGAGGCCCGCACGTCTTCGGTGGATACTGGAACCGGCCAGTCGCCACCGCTGAGACGATCGTGAATGGCTGGCTGCACACCGGCGACCTGGCCCGCAGGGACGAAGACGGCGATCACTACATTGTCGGTCGGCTGAAGGACATGATCAAATCGGGCGGGGAGAACATCTACCCGGCTGAGGTCGAAGACGTGATGCACAGTCACCCCGCCGTCGCCGAAGCCGCCCTGATCCCCATGTCCGATCCCAAGTGGGGTGAGGTTGGCCGGGCCATCATCGTGCTCAAGCCTGGCGCCAGCCTGACCGCCACCGACCTGATCGCCTGGCTGCGCGAGCGAGTGGCCAACTACAAAGTGCCCAAGTCGGTGGTGTTTGTGGATGCGCTCCCCAAGACGGGGGCCAACAAGGTGGATAAGCCTAAACTGATCGAGGAGTATGGATTGGAGGGGTGATGGACAAAGAACAGATCAGACAGTTCGGCTACGAGTTGGGGGCAGACGCGGTCGGCGTGGCTGCCATTGAGGACTACCAGGCCGAGAGACCACCGGACATCAGAACCATAATGCCCGGTGTGAGGTCGCTGGTTGTGCTGGGGTACAGGGAGATCAACGGGTCTACGGAGAGCGAGAATACCCGCGTGGCCTTTGCAGGCCGCATGGGAATCATGGAACTCTCTTTGAAGAACAACTACCTCATGGCCAGACACTTAGAGGATCACTATCAAACTAGAGCGGCCCCCATTGCCCCTTCCTACCCGCTGGATATGAGCCCCGGCATCATGGGGCTTGTTGGGGACGTTTCTTTGAGACACGCGGCGGTGGCTGCTGGCCTGGGTGTCTTTGGGCGGCACAATCTGGTCATTCACCCCCGTTTCGGAACCCGCATCATCTTCACGGCTATGCTGACGGAACTGCCCCTGGACTCCGATCCCCCCGTCCAGGAGGAGTTGTGTGATCAATGCGACCTCTGTGTAGAGGCCTGCCCAGCCCGAGCGCTGGACACAGAGGGCAAGACAGATGCAATCAGATGCCTGAAAGTGAGCCAGCCCTATGGCATCGGGGGGACGGTGAGGTATCTGCGGCGGTTCATCGGGGCGTCACCAGAGGAGCAGAGAGCCCTGCTCAAGGATCCTATGCTGCTGCCCATCTACCAGGCCCAATTCATCGGTTTTCTCTACACCTGCTTCAAATGCATGGCCGTGTGTCCGGCGTGCCTGGAGGCATAGAGAGAAAGCGAGACGTCTGACAAAAGAGTCACTGAATCTTGTCCCCCATAGACTGAGGAACCGCCGATGTTAGTCGCCTCCACTCGCAGGCTCAAAATCCTGGCCGCTCTCGTCTGGTACGTCGGGGGCATTGTACTGCTGCTAAAGGGGAGCAGTCTGCTGGTCGAAGCAGAAGCGCTGAGACCAGAACAGAACTGGCCGTGGCTGGCCGTTGTTGCCGGACTGTTCCTTGGCGGCTTGCAAGCAAAATTGCTTTTCAGCGAAAGTTGCCGGAAGAATCTGGACAGAATAGCCGCCCTGGAGCGGCCAAAGCTCTGGCAGTTTTTCAGGCCGGGGTTCTTTGTGATGTTAACGGTAATGATCCTGGCCGGCGCAGCTTTATCCAGACTGGCGCACAACAATTACCCCTTCTTGATCAGCGTGGGCACGTTGGATCTTAGCCTTGCCACCGCTCTGCTAGGGAGTAGTTATGTCTTTTGGAAACACAAGGCATTTGGTTCTATCAGCGCCGCCTGACCACTTGTCGCGGGTGGTGTCACTGCGAAACCCGCCACCGACCTGACCGCCTAGCTGCGAGAGCGAATGGCTCGCTACAAAGTGCCCAAGTCGGTCGTGTTTGTGGATACCCTCCCTAAGACAGGGGCCAGCAAGGTGGATAAGCCACGATTAGTTGGGCAGTATGGGGCGTGATCCGTACAACGATAGGATGGACTGGTGCTCTACGAACTGAACAAACCAGACTACGATAAGATACGCTCTCTGTTCCATCTGCTCGCGTGGCACCTCACCAGCGCAGCCGTGCTGGACGGCAATAATCCGGGCAGGGTGTTCGTTGACGACCCTGCCAACCCGCAGACGGCGTTCATGTTCTCGCCGGAGGGGTGCTATCTGGCCGGGAACCCGGACAACAACGCTTTCAACCGTGCCTTGAATCACGCCATCTACGCCGGGGAAGTCCCCGGCGAGAAAGTAAATGCGCTGTTTTTCGTATGCCACCCAGAGAGTTGGGAGGCGCGGTTGGCGGCCCTGCTCGATCCTCGCCCGCCCGTAGTAATGCGCCGGCGGCATTACGTCTGCCGCCAGGTGAAATACGACTGGCGAGCCAACTTACCGGACGGCTTCGCCGTGCACCGCATCAGCGAAGCGCTCCTGAACCAGGCGGGACTGAAAATCCCCAACCACGTGCACAGTTGGATGGAGAACAACTGGGGCTCGACCGCTGGCTTTCTAGAGAGGGGCTTCGGCTTCGCCACCATCCACGATGACGATGTCGTGTCATGGTCGCTGGCGGACTGCGTCAGTGGGGACGCCTGCGAGATAGGCATCCGTACGGCGGAGGCTTTCCGTCGTCGGGGGCTGGCGACGATCACCGTCGCGGCAGCCGTGGAGTATGCCCTGTCCAACGGGTTCTCGATAGCGAAAGCCGTCGGCTGGCACTGCCCTGAGGACAACCACGGCTCCATCGGCACGGCGGAGAAGGTCGGCTTCGAGAAAGAACGCGACTACACCATGTACTACATCCTGTTGGGGGTGCGGCCTGCGTCAAGTGGGGAGAGCGTGAAAGACAGAAGGAGCGGAAATGATTGATCACATCTATCGGGATGGAAGGCATTATGATCGGCTCTTCCCTGGCGCAAATCAGGACCTTGCATTTTGGATCAGCCAGGCAAAAAAGCACGGTGATCCTATTCTAGAGCTTGCCTGTGGAACTGGGAGAGTGACAATAGCTTTGGCGAAAGAAGGTTTCAAGGTAGCAGGCATTGATAATTCTGAAGCTATGCTCAATGAGGCCAAGAGGAAATCATCGGAGGAAGGTGTAGAGGTAGAATGGGTCAAAGCCAATATGCGAGATTTTGACCTGGGAAAGGCGTTTTCTCTAATCATCTTACCTTTCAATGCTCTTTGCCATCTTCTGGACTTGAACGATTTTGAAGCCTGCCTGGCGAGCGTCAGAAGGCATCTGACTTATGATGGTAGATTTGTCATTGACGTATTTGTTCCCAAGATGGAGCTCCTGGTGGACAAGCCTGGCGAAAGATTTTCTTTTTCAGAATACGATGATCCAGACGGGCGAGGGAGAATTGTAGTTACCGAAAGCTACATTTATGAGCCTGACACCCAGATCAAAAGAATCAAGACGTTCCGCTCAATTCCGGGAAAGGACGAGGAAGTTGAGGGGAAGTTGAATATGCGTATGTATTTCCCTCAAGAACTTGATGCACTCATCAAATATAATGGATTCGTGATTGATGGTAAATTCGGGGACTATGCCCAAGCGGCTTTTGATTCGAAAGCGGGGAAGCAACTCATAGTTTGTTCGGTAGTAAAGCAGTTCATTTGAGAAGAATAGACCAATACAAAAAAGGGAGGCAAAGTCAATGATAGACTTCACTTTCACCGAAGAACAAGAGCTATTTCGACAAGCGGCTCGCGAATTCGCGGAAGCCGTGGTCGTGCCCAAGATTCCCGAAATGGAGGAAACCTGCAAGGTCAGCGATGAAGTTGTCAAGGCCCTGGGTGAGGCCGAGATGATGGCCATCACCATTCCAGAGGAGTACGGCGGTCTGGGATTGGATTATGTGACCCGCCTCATCGCCGTGGAGGAGATCAGCCGGGTGTCGGTGGCGACAGCCATGATGCTCCAGGTCTTTGGCCTGGGCATCGAGCCTATCAAGAAGTTCGGCTCCGAGGAGCAGAAAGAGAAGTACCTGCCCGGCCTGGCGACAGGTGAGCGGCTGGCCACCGTAGCCGTGACCGAACCGACCGGCGGCTCTGATCCCAAAAGCGGTCGCACGTCCTACAAGAAAGACGGCGACGCCTACGTCATCAATGGCCGCAAATGCTTCATCACCAACTCCCATATCGCCGACACCATCACCGTTCTGGCCAAGGACGAGGATAATCCCGACGCTTTCAGTGCCTTCATCATTGAGAAAGGGATGGTGGGCTTCAGGCCGACCCACGAGGAGCACAAAGTGGGCATGCGCGGCTGCAATACTGGTGAGCTGACTTTTGAGAATTGCCGGGTACCCGGCGAAAACCTGCTGGGAATAGAGGGCAAGGGCATGCGGGTTGCCATGGCGGCCATCAGCGATGCCGGCAGGGGCGGCATGGTCGGCTGCGCCCTGGGGCTACAGGCTGCCTGTCTGGAGGCGTCAGTGAAATTCGCCAATGAGCGGATTCTCTACGGGAGGCCCATCAGCAAGCTGCAGACCATTCAGAACAAGCTAGCGGAGATGAAGATCGATCTGGAAGCCGGCCGCCTGCTGGCATATCGAGCGGCGGCCATGCAGGACCAGGGCCTGCGGGCGGGCAACGAATTCGCGGTGGCCAAGTACTTCACCACGGAAGCAGCCCAGAAAGCGGCGAAAATGGCCATTGATATCCACGGCGGCTATGGCTGCATGGAAGAGTATGCCGTCACCCGCTATTGGCGCGATGCCGCCGTTCTGGGGCCCTCGGCGGGCACTTCCGACATAATGAAGGTCATCATCGCCCGCTGGGTGCTTTCGTGAGTGAAACGTGATGCGTGAAACGTAAGCATGCTCAACATCGTCGTATGTGTCAAAGCGGTCCCTGACCCCAAAGAGGTCGACAGAATACGAATAGATCCCATCACCAAAACCCTCACGAGGGCCGATGTTCCGCTGGTGCTGAATCCACTGGACAAGAACGCAATGGAAGCGACCCTGCAACTCAAAGGGCAGCTTGAGGCGCACATCACGGTGCTCAGCATGGGGCCTCCCCAGGCCGGCAAAATCCTCAGGGAATGTCTGGCCCTGGGCGCTGACCAGGGAGTCCTGCTCTCCCATCGGGCTTTTGCCGGCGCCGACGCCTACGCCACGGCTTATACCCTGGCCAAAGGCATCAAGAAGATCGGGGCGTACGATGTGGTCTTGTGCGGTATGGCCAGCAGCGATGGAAGTACGGAGTTGGTCGGCCCGGAGCTGGCAACGTTCTTGGGGATACCAGTGGTAACCAGGGTGAAAGAGATTGTCGAGTTCAGCGGAGAATGGTGGAAAGTAAAAGCCAGCCTGGAAAACGGATACCGCCTGGTGCAGGTGAAACTCCCGGCCGTTTTCACAGTGACCAGAGAACTGAACACTCCGCGCACCCTCAGCTTTTCAGGGATTATCAAGGCCCGGAAGAAGGAGATCAGCCAGTGGGGAATCAGTGAGCTGGGTGTGCCGGGGGAGTCGGTGGGGCTGAAAGGGTCGCCAACGATTGTTTTGGACATGACAACCAGGGATAGCAAGCGGGAAGTCGAGATCATCGCCGGCGCGAGGGAGGAAAAGGCCGAACGGCTGGTCCAGAAGCTGGCTGAGGC
>CAZGKH010000010.1:17452-22565 GCA_964525665.1 uncultured Anaerolineae bacterium
AAATGGAAAACACACACGGCCCCGTGTGGGTCATCGCCGAACAAATTGACTGTCGGATTCTGACTGTGTCGTTCCAGCTCATCGGCCAGGCGCGAAAGCTAGCTGACGAACTGGAAACTTCCGTGGAAGTCGTTCTGCTGGGAGATAGACTGGGCGAGCAAACGCAGCCGCTGTTTGCCGCTGGCGCCGATAGGGTCTATCTGGGTGACGACCCCGCCCTGGCCTTCTATCAGTCGGAGGTATACACCGAAATCATCGTCAAGCTGGCCCGAGAGCGACAGCCGGAGATTGCGCTCATCGGCTCGACGTCCATGGGCAGAGAACTGGCGCCGCTGGTGGCAGCCAGCTTGGGGACCGGCCTGACGGCTCACTGCATTGATCTGGCGCTCAACGAGAACGGAATCCTGGAGCAGAGAGTCCCTGCCTATGGCGGGCTGATCTCGATTACCTGCCCGGAGAGGCGTCCCCAGATGGCGACCGTCGCCAAAGGCGTTTTCCCCATGCCCGCACTGGATGACGACCAAACGGGAGAGGTCGTTCTGCTTGACGTGCCGGATGATCTCCCCCGCCGGATTCAACCAATGGAAATCGTCCGCGAGGAGCCGGAAGGTGTGCCACTAGAATCGGCCCCTATCATTGTTGCCGGAGGCGCTGGCGCCGGTGACCTGGAGGGATGGCGCCCAATAGCCGAACTGGCGAAAGTGCTTAACGCGGCCCTGGGCTGCACACGGCCAGCCGTTGACGAGGGCTGGGCCGGGCTGGAGACGATGATCGGGCAGAGCGGCAAGATGGTGAATCCGGAACTCTACATCGGGGTGGGGCTGTCGGGCGAGTTGCAGCATACGGTGGGCATAGCCGACGCTCAGGTTATGGTAGCCATCAACAACGATCCCAAATCGCCGGTGTTTGAGCAGGTGGACTACGGCATCGTTGATGACTGCCGGGAGTTCATTCCGGTGTTGATTGACAAGATCAGGGAATACCAGGAGAAGCAAGTAGCCTGCTAGCGATGGAGGATGGCCTCAGCAGAAAGGCGGCGGCCAGAAGGGAGGCAGTGTAGTACGTGAATGAGAAGAATCAGCGGGCATCACCCAAACGCCAATATCCACCCTTGTACGAGAAGGTTGTTCCTATCGCACTGAGCATCATCGTCGTTGCCATCGTTGTCTTACTGGTCATCATCGTCAGTGTCGCTCTGGGGCTGTTCCCAGGCTCAGGATAATCGCTGGCGAGCTTTGATGGTCGCAAGTCGGGTTTCACACTTAATCTTTTGAAGGAAAATGAGGAGGTACCATGGGAGTAATGAACACGTTGTTGCCGTTTACATCGAGCGTTATCAGCTTTGTCTTCGCATACTTGGTGCTGAAGCGCTACGTTGCGCGCAGAGGGTTGCATCTGCTGCTGTGGGGAATCGGTATGGTCTTCTACGGCATCGGAGGCTTCTGTGAGGGGTACTACGGAGCCTTTGGCTGGAATCCGTTGATCTTCCGGCTGTGGTATCTGTTTGGAGCCATCCTGGTTGCTGCTTGGCTGGGTCAAGGAACGGTCTACTTGCTGGTGAAGCGAAAGTGGGCGCACGTGTTGATGGTAGTGCTGGCCCTGGGATCGGTGTATGGTCTGTTCCGCGTCTTTGGGGCAGAGCTTGACCCGAACCTGATGACAACCAGCGTGCATACGGGCAGTGAGATGAGTGGTCACGCCATCGTCACTTCTGGAGTGCGCATATTGACGCCATTCTTCAACCTGTACGGCACGGTGACGCTGGTGGGCGGTGCAGCCTGGTCAGCATGGGTATTTTGGCGCAAGCGCGTCTTATTGCACCGCACCATTGGCAACATCTTGATCGCAGTGGGCGCGCTCATGCCGGCGTTTGGGGGATCCTTCAGCCGGATGGGCTTCAGTGGTGCGCTTTACGTGAGCGAGCTACTGGGTGCTGTGCTGATGTTCATCGGCTTCATCCGCGCCATCACGCCGATGGGCGGTGTTGAGTCGCCGTCTGACGCCGCCGCTAAATAGCGGAAAAACGGTGTGTCGGGAACTCCACATCAGGGTAGGGCCGTTGGGCGAATTGCAGCATACGGTGGGCATAGCCGGCGCTCAAGTCATGGTAGCCATCAACAACGATCCCAAATCACCGGTGTTCGAACGGGTGGACTAAGGCGTCGTTGATGACTAAAAGAGGAAAAATGACAATGAGCTTTGACTTCAATTTGCACGTCTTCCACTCACCGCAGTTTCAAAGCGTTGTGGATGAGGCAGTCAGGTTTTTCACTGCAACGCCTGTACACAGATTACCACCGCCCAGTAGGTTTATTGGTGCTGGGGTTTATGGGCTATACTACGTTGGCGATTATGAGCTGTACACCAAGATCGCCGAGCTGAACCGGCAAACCTGCGCTCAACCGATCTACGTAGGCAAGGCTGTACCGTCAGGGTGGCGAATGGCACGGGCCACGGACTCGGAAACACCAGTCCTATTTCAAAGGTTGCGGGAACATACGAGGAGCGTACAGCAAGCAACCAATCTACGGATTGATGATTTTCGATGCAGGTTTATGATTCTTGGCGGCGTTGAGAGTGACTTGGTGGTACCTGTAGAGGCCGTGTTGATTAGAAGATATAGACCTCTCTGGAATTCTGTCGTTGATGGGTTTGGTAATCATGATCCTGGAAAGGGGCGCTACAACCAGGCGAAATCGGAATGGGATGTTCTGCATCCTGGCAGAATGTGGGCAGAGCGATTAACCGGAGAATCTCCACGTCTGGAGGATGTAATAGCGGGGGTTCAGCAATTCCTTGAGGAATTACGGTTTCCTTAACTCCACTATGGCTTCATACAACTGATGCGAACTCTTGGCCTTGACGACACGAACGTCTGATTGAATGATGCTGTTCCCAACGCGGGTTGCTCGTGGTATGTCAACTCTGACCAGTTCAAGCCCTACAGACTCAGCGATTTTGCCAAAGTATTGGTCGGTCGGCATCATGATGCCCTGCAATATGCTATTACCAATGACGACCAAAGCGGTGCCACCTGACTTCAGAGTGTATCTGATACCTTGTGCAAATCGGTAGCAATCGTTGAAGTACGAGGCTGCGTAGTTTGCCCATCCATTACCGCCATAGATGCCTCTTTCGGGTTTGATTTTTCTAAGCGTTTGCAGCCGTTCTGCTAGGTCTGTGGTGGGCAAAGAGAATTCCAAATCCACCATGTCTTGCTCGCGAACAGTCTGCCAGTATTTACCGAAGTTTGAAAGTTCGAGAGGTTTTAGGTCTTTAGGGCTTCTTGCATATCCTAACCAGTATAAGTGTGGGCGTGTGTTTCGGTTGTAGTGATAGTTGTTCAGGTAGGGCGGTGATGTGACTATTAGGTTAATTGACTCAGGGCCTAGATATGATGCATATTTGAAGAAGGAATCACTGACAATTTGCACACTCGGTTGCTGACCTGCCAAGCTCTGTTGAAGCCAAGAGATGTCTTCTGCCATTTGTGATAACTTTGCCAGGATTGCTTGCCCAACTGGAAAATCCTGAACCTCAGATTTCCCTGCACTCACTCGCCTGCCCAGGCTTGGTTCGTACGAGTAATTCGAGTAGCGCACCATCGTTGAGGCAAAAGCTAACCTGAACACATCTTGTAATCCAGAATCCATGACAGTAGCAATGAAATCTTGCACAATCAAGACCTTACGCAATACCTGAGGACTATAAAACGCGGAGCGTGTTTTGAATCCTTTTGGGGGGGTGCTTTTAGGGGTATAGTCAGTTGAGGTTCTTTCGGTATAGAATGTTCGGAACCTAAGCGTCTCATCGTACAATCTCCCGACAGCAATTCGATGAGCGTTGACCTTTGTGCGACAGGCCAGGACGGCGTACGGGTTGATTTCAAACCCGGCCGCATTATGGCCAAGTAGAATGGCTTCCACCAAAGTAGTACCTACACCTGAGAATGGATCCAAGACAGTTCCGTTCTCAGGCAGATACCTGTTCAAAACGTCTCTGACAAAACCACTAGAGAATCCAGCGATCCACGGAACCCATCGGTGAACAGGTTGTGTTTTGTTATTGGCAAAAGAAGGGTCGTTGAAATACGAACTGCCGTTGTCCGGTAAGGCGGATTGCTTCTCATCTGTTTCAAACAATCTTAACTGTTTCACTTCCCTGTCTCGTAAATCTATCAATTGTGTCATTTTGAGTGCCTCGGTTTGATGGTTTCTATTTTGTATCGGAGGTTGAACTGATGACTTGTCCCAGGCGATATTCGGGGCGGAGTTCTCTTAGAATAGCGTCCAGTTGTTGACGCTCGCTTTCGTCATCCAACACATGGGCAAAATCGTCGAAACTGAGTATGATAACTTGAGGCACACCGTGACGCTCGATGATATAGCGAATACGATTCTGTGTGATATCATTCAGAACTTGACCAAAGTTATTCTGCGCTTGAGTGGAACTAATCTTCTTAGCAATCATCACGCCTCCTTGGATAATACCTAAATTAGCTAATTTAGGTATATTATACCTGAAAAATGTTTCTTTGTCAAGTGTCTGTTCAACAGGCGGGGCCACCTGATACTACGCTACGCTCCTAGGCTCGCAATCGCGCGCTGGTGGCTCAGTTGTCGCAGCAAAGCCAGTGATGGAGGTCTGGTTGTAAAAGAGGCAGTCTGAGTCAGCGGCGGCTAAGACTGGCTAACAACCAACGAGGCCGACGGTTAGTATTTCCACAAGGAGGTGGATATGACAGGTCTATGAAAGATGAAGAAGTGGAACTGGCATCGAACACCCAAAATCACTCAGTCACCTACTATTCTCAAAGGAGGTTCGTCATGGCAGACTTGAAAGAATTGCAGCAGGCGTTGGACACCTATATCCGACCCCTCACCTTCCCGCTGGCCCTCAAGATGCTGAAATCGGAAGAGGAGATACCCGACAGGACGCGTCGCCCCTTGCAGCAGATGAAGAAAAAGGTAGCCATCTGCCAGGGAATCGGCATGGCCAGGAAGTATGGTTGGGCAGTGGCGATGGGCAAAGAGGACATGCAATGCTCCCTGGGGGCAACTCCCTTCGGTTTCTTCAAGAACATCGAGTTTTTCAACGAGGGGAATCTGGCGGC
>CAZGKH010000011.1:0-12024 GCA_964525665.1 uncultured Anaerolineae bacterium
ACACAGCCGGGGTTTGTTTCTTAGTAGGCGCGCTGTTTGCGCCGAAGCAATCCCCTGGTAGTTACTCTTTCTTCACAGCGAATTGGGGGATTAACCGAAGGTTTACCTGCAGTGAATCATCCCAGGAGGAGTTCGATAAATCCTCAAATTCGTTGTAAAGTGTAAAGTCTTTCATGTCGAGGGTGAGTAGTTACGATGGAAATATGAATTCTGGAGGAGGTCAATTATGAATGCATTGGTGGTCTACTTTTCCAAGTTCGGCAACACGCAGAAGGTCGCCGAAGCAATCGCTGCGACACTGGAGCCGGCAGGTTTCGTTCGTGTGCTCAGCATGGACCAGCTCACTGTTCCCGACATGAGGGCTGTTGATCTGGTCGTGATGGGGACCCCAACCCATCGCATGAACCTACCCAAGGAGGTTGGGCCTGTGTTCGAAACGCTGCCCAAGCACATTCTGCGTGGCATACCCGTAGCGGCCTTCGACACCTCGTACAAGATGTCTGCCTTCCTGGCTCGCTTCACGGCTGCCAAGAAGCTAGCTGGTAAGCTCCGCAAGCTTGGAGGAAAGCGAATCGTCCCGCCGGAGACCTTCCATGTGGTAGAGAAAGAAGGCCCGCTGTACGATGGCGAGATCGAGCGGGCCAAGAAGTGGGCAAAGCTGATGCTTGGGCAGCTTGAGGCATAGGAAGTGCAAGGTAGAGGGCATCAATAAGTATGAGCAAAGGAGACCTTTATGCAAGTAGATAGTTTCAGATACACATCGCGACTTATCAAGCGCTACTACAAGCTGACCAGAGTAGAGGCCGAACTTCCCATCCCCTGGTCGCCCCTAGCGCGGCCGTTGAGCCAATCCCGATTTGGATTGGTGACTTCGGGCGGCCTGTATCACCAGGTGCACGAGCCCCCATTTGACCTGGAGCGGGAGCGCCAGGAACCCACGTGGGGTGATCCCAGCTTTCGCACCCTCCCTACGGACATGAAGCCGTCAGAAGTGGGTGTCAGTCACTTTCACATCAAGAAAAGCGACGTGCTGAAAGACATGAACATCCTACTTCCCATCCAACGGTTTCAAGAGCTGGCCGAAGAAGGACGGATCCAGGGGCTTGCGCCTCACGCCTACTCCTTTATGGGGTACCAGGGCTTTCCGGCGGATCTGACGGGGTGGAAGGATGTCTATGGCCCCCAGGTGGCTGAAAGACTCCTGGCCGAGGAGGTGGACTGTGTCCTCCTCACCACCGCCTGACCAGAGTGTGCAGCCAACGTGCCCGTGCTGGCACGGACGTTTGAAGCAGCAGGTCTGGCCACGATCATGGTGACCAACATGCCCTACTGGGCCGAGAAGATCGGCGTTCCCAGGACGCTGGCTGTGGAGTTCCCCTTTGGCCACCTGCTGGGGCAGCCCCACAACAGGGAACAACAAATGAGAGTCATCCGGCAGGCGCTGGAGGTGCTGGAGAAGGCGGAATCGCCTGGAACGATCATTCATTCCCAAGAGAAGTGGCCGGCTTCCCTTGAAGACGCATTGCGCGATTCACATCCAGAGACGCCACCGCCCATCGCCGCGGACATGGGGCGCTACATTGGGCAATTCCTCCGAGGCTTACGGCGGGGCAAGAGGTAGCCCGTAGGGTTTATCATGAATGGGAACAAGAGACCTTCAGTTTGGCGCGCTGGGGCTGGGGAATGGATCTAACATCGTAGACGAGGAACTTTGCATGGGTTGTGGGGTATGTGTGAGCAAGTGCCCGCAAGAAGCGCTCTCTTTGCGACGTGAGCCAAGCAAGGGGGTGCCACTGGAGATACACGCGCTGATGGAAATGTGAATTCTGGACGTTAGCTATTTCGACGCACGGTCTCTCCGCTGAGCTTCAGGGAGATAACTTTGGAGATGCTGTCCTCCCCCATGGATACGCCGTAGATGGTGTCGGCTGCCTCAACGGTTCCTCGGTTGTGGGTGATGACGATGAATTGAGTGTGCTCCGATAGCTCTTGCAGCGCCTCCCGGAAGCGTCCGACGTTGCTTTCGTCCAGGGTGGCGTCTACTTCATCCAAGAAGCAAAAGGGGGTGGGGCTGATCTTCAGGATGGCAAAGATCAAAGCCACCGCAGTCAAGGCTCTCTCCCCTCCGGACAGCAGGGTCAGCCTTTGCTCCCGTCGCCCTGGCGGCCGGGCCATGATGTCAATCCCTGTCTCCATCAAATCGTTGGGCTCCGTCAGAACTAGCTCTGCCGCGCCTCCGTTAAATAGCGACGTGAAATACTCCTTGAACTCCTTGCGCACAGCTTCGAAGGTTTCTTTGAGATCCCTCTTCATCAATTCGTCTAGCTCCCCGATCACCTGGCGGAGATCCTCGGCTGCTTCCTCCAAATCCCTGGCCTGAGCCGTGAGGAATCTATAGCGCGCCATAACTTCCTCGTATTCCGCTGGTGCGTTGGGGTTGACAGGCCCAATGTCCTTGATCTGCGCCCTAAGCCGTCCGATCTCCTCTTCTAGTTCCGGCGGCTCCTCGCCGGGAGATAACGGGGGAGCATGGCCCTCCGTTGCCATCTCCGTCAGGTCTGTCCTGGGAGTAGCCGAAGCGCCTGTCTTGAGCACTTCGGCCGCGTTCAGGGTAAACTCCGCCAAAGAGTCCAGGTCGTTCTCGATCTGGTGTGATAGGCTGGCTAACTCGTCTTTGCGGCGCGCCACTTTCAGCGCCGCTTGACCCTGTAGGCTCTCGTACTCGCGGAGCTGAGGGCGGAGGCGCGCTTCCGCTTTCTCCAGCTCAACTTGCTCATTCTCTAAGGCTGCCAGCTCTGCCTCGCTTGGCTCAACGAGCTGGGCCAAGACCTGGACTTGGTGTGCCATTTCTTTGGAGTCAAGTTGTAGATCCTCTATCCGTTTGACCAGATCCAGGTTTTCCGCTGTCAGCAGGCCTTGCTTCTCCTTCTTGACTGATATCTGTTCATCCGATCGGATCAACCCGGCTTTCAAATCCTGCAAAACAGCGCGCTGGTCCTCGCGGGCTTGCTTGGCCACAGCTATAGCGGTCCTCAATTCGGCTAGCCTGGGCTCAAGCTCCTCGACGCTCAGAGCGTCCAATTGCGCCGTCAAGGCCAGTATCTGCTCCTGCGTTTGGACCTCCCCTTCTTTTAGACCAGCCAATTCCTCGGTGAGCAGCGACTCCTTCTCGTCCAGGGCCTTCATCTCGGCCTTCAGTTGACTCTCTATGGCTTGCCGCCATCCTATCTCCTGCTCCAGGAGATCGGCCTGTCGCTCTTGGGAGGCTAGTTCCTCTTGCTTGGCTCCCTCTCTTGTTTTGATCGCACTCTCTGTCTCCTCAAGAGTCGCCAGTTTATCCAGCAAACGGCGTTGGTTGGCTTCCTCAGTCTGATGTTTCTTCTCTAAATCGGAGCGGAGTTTCTGGACCTCTGCCAGGTGTTGGGGTAACTCGCGCCACTCTCGTTCGCGGGCAAGTATGCCCCCGCCACGGCCTTGCACCGGCCCGCCGGTGACGGCCCCGTGGGAGCTGATTACCTCGCCGGTCAGGGCTGCGATCTGGAGTGGTATGGTGAGGCTGTCTTGGGCCAGCAGGCGCAGGGCGGTATCGAAATCGCGGACGATGATCGTGTTTCCCAGCAGGTAGTGTCCCACTTCGGCCAGCCTCTGCTCGAATTCCGTCGAGTCAACGGCCAGGCCGATAATACCTTCAATATCGGCGACGGGTTGAGCAGTTTTGGTTCCGCCGACTCTGTCCAGCGGCAGGAAGGTG
Organism: uncultured Anaerolineae bacterium; assembly: GCA_964525665.1. Classification (GTDB taxonomy): domain Bacteria; phylum Chloroflexota; class Anaerolineae; order VGOG01; family VGOG01; genus CAYMKL01. Next base: position 3,752 of record CAZGKH010000011.1, read on the forward strand.
GCTCGTCCCCCTCTGGTCTGCTTCAGGAACTGGACGGCTGCTCTGGCGTCGCCCAGGGTTTCCGTCACGATGTCGTGCAGATGAGGGCCCAGGGCTGCCTCGATGGCCGTTTCCAACTCGGCGGGCACTCGTATCAATCTGGCCACCGGCCCGACGATGCCGCTCAGTCGGCCGTCCCTGCCTGCCTGGAGCACCGTATCCGCCCCAGCGGAGTAGCCTGACTCCTCATGCCTCATTCGCTCCAGCAAATCGTAGCGGGCTTGTAGTCCGGTTTCCTCTTGCCTGATCTTGGACAGGGCGTCCTGCAATTTGGCCTGGCGTTCTCGCGATGCCTCGCTCTTCTGCTCTATCTCTTGCCTTCGAAGAGCCAATGAATCGGCCTCGGCTCCAAGAGCCTCCAGCTCGCCTTTTAGGGTCTCGATTTGCTCTCGCAAGGCCCTCATCTTGACTTGATGTTCGACCAGGGCCTTGCGGTGCCCTTCCATCTCTTGGCTCAGTTCTTCTCGTCGCTCGGAGAGTTGTGCCAAGCGGTTGCGCCGGTCAGCCGCTTCGGTAGCTAACTGGAAGGCCCGGTCTTGTACCTTGGTCAGTTTCCCCTGGACAGCCTGTCGTTCCCTCTTGCGGGCCTGCAACAGCTCCTGGGTCTTGGGAAGATCAATCAGTCGCTCTTGAAGCCGGGCTTCGGCTTGGCGCAGTTCTTCCTGGGCCACCGCCGCCCTTTCCATTTGGGCCAGTCGGTTGGCTTCTAAGGATGCGATTTCCTGGGCGATGTCCTCGCTCTGTTGATTGAGGAGTCGCAGTCGTTCCTCGCTGACGGCCAACTCCCGCTTTCTTCTCTCTGACTGGGCTTGCAGGTCGTTCTCCATCAGGTGCAAGTCGCTGAGCTTTTGCCGCAGTCGGCCCTGCTGGGCCCTCAATTCGGCTTTCCGTAGCTCCAGCTCCTCCAACTTGGCCTCGCGCTCCCGCGATAGCTCCTGCCGCTCCATGCTCTGGGCCTCGGCTTGCTTCAGGGCTGCTTGTGCTCCTTGCCAACGGTGGGCATACCAGATAAGTAGGGCCTCCTCCAGTTGTTGGGACAACTCTTGGTAGTGCTGCGCACGCTCGGCTTGTCTCTCCAGGCGCGTAAGGCGGGGGGCGATCTCGTTGATGAGGTCGTTGACTCTGAGGATGTTATCCCTGGTTTGCTCCAGCTTGTTGATGGCATCGGTGCGCTTGCTTCGGTGGACGCTGATGCCGGCTGCATCCTCGAAAATGGCTCGTCGTTCATTGGGCCGCAGTGATAGGACGGCGTCTACCAGGCCCTGTCCGATGACGTTGTAGGTTCGGCGACCCAGGCCACCTTTGTCCAAAAGCTCGGTGATATCTTTGAGTCTGACCCGGCTGCCGTTCAAGAGGTATTCGTTTTCGCCTGAGCGGTAGGCGCGGCGACTGATGGTTATCTCGCTGTAGTCCACGGGCAGATCGCCGTCGTTGTTGTCCAGGGTGATGGAGGCCTGGGCCATGCCCTGGCGGGAGCGCCTGTCGCTGCCCCAGAAGATCATGTCCTCCGTGCGCTTGGCTCTGAGTATACTGTAGCTCCGCTCGCCCAGCACCCAGCGTACGGCGTCGGCGATGTTCGACTTGCCGCTGCCGTTGGGCCCCACGATGGCCGTGACCCCATCTTCGAAGGCGAACTCCGTTTTGGCGGCGAAAGTCTTATAGCCCTGTAGTTCTAAACGCTTGAGACGCAATCCATTTCTCCCTGTTTCACCTTAATTCTTGGTAAATTATACCGCTTATTGGAATTTGTGTCAACTGGAGACCTTTAGGGTTTCGAAAACCCTAAAGGTCTGAGTCTCTGCAGGGCAGCTTTGGCTGCTTCCTGCTCGGCGACTTGCTTGTTGTGCCCGGTGCCTTGACCATAAGCCTCGTCACCGATGAGCACCTCGATAGTAAACTCCTTGGCGTGATCGGGGCCTCGCTCGGCCACAGTGCGGTAGATGGGCGTTATCTGAAGCCGGCCCTGGGTCAGCTCTTGCAGCATGCTCTTGGCGTCCTTGTAGAGTTCTTCGTCGAGGATGTGGCTGATCTCAGGCTTGATGCACCTCAGAACTAGACCCTCGACAGCTTGAAGTCCTTGGTCGAGGAGGATAGCACCTACCAGCGCCTCAAAGCTGGCGCATAGGATGGCCTGGCGCTTCCGTCCGCCACTTTCTGCCTCGCCCCGGCTAAGCAGTAGGTATGGGCCGAGGTTTAGAGCCTCAGCGAAATGGGCCAGTGTCTCCCTCTTGACCAGGGCGGCCCGCAGGCTGGTCAGGCGTCCCTCTGCCATCTCCGGAAAACGGTTGTAGAGGTACTCGGCCGTGAGGAAGTCGAGCACCGCGTCCCCCAGGAACTCCAATCGCTCGTTGTCAGACAGCGGATGGTCGGGGTTCTCGTTCAAATAGGAGCGGTGGGTGAGAGCCCGCTGCAAAAGCGACTTGTCGTTGAAAGTGATTCCTAGTGTTTCCTCTAGTTCGGACAGATCCATTTTGACCATACCGGTGTGAAAAGCCAGACGTGAAACGTGAGGAGCTGATAGCCATCACGTTTCACGCATCGCGTTTCACGGCTCGTAGGCCTTAATGACAATAGTCGCGTTGTGCCCCCCGAAGCCGAAGGAGTTAGAGAGGGTTACTTTGACATCAGCCTGGCGAGCTACGTTGGGCACATAGTCCAGATCGCACTCAGGATCGGGATACTCGTAGTTGATGGTGGGATGGATGATGCCTTCCTGGATAGTCTTGACGCAAACTATGGCTTCCAGCGCGCCAGCCGCGCCCATGAGGTGGCCGGTCATGGACTTGGTGGAGCTGATGGGGACTTGGTAAGCATAATTGCCGAAAACCGTCTTGATGGCTTTGGTCTCGGTCACATCGTTGAGAATCGTCGAGGTGCCGTGGGCGTTGATGTAATCCACATCCGTTGGCTCCAGGCCTGCTTTCTTCAAGGCCCTCTTCATGGCTTTGGCGGCGCCCCTTCCATCCTCGGCCGGCGCGCTGATGTGAAAGGCGTCGGAGGTGGCCCCGTAGCCAACCATTTCGGCCAATGGCCGCGCCCCACGGTCTATGGCATATTCCAGGCTCTCCAGGATCACGATGCCTGCGCCTTCCCCAAAGACGAAGCCGTCGCGCTGCGCGTCGAAGGGGCGACTGGCTCGCTTGGGATCATCGTTTCGCCGCGAGAGTGCGCCCGTGCGGTGGAAAGCGGCCATCCCGAGAGGCACGAACGGGGACTCGCTGCCGCCGGCGATGACGGCCACGGCGTCGCCTCGGCGGATTATTTCTGATGCTTCGCCCAGGACGTTGCTGCCGGTGGCGCAGGCCGAGACGATGCAGAAGTTGGGGCCTGCCGCGCCGAAGGTGATGGCTACTTGCCCCGCTGCCATGTTGGCGATCATCATAGGGCCAGTCATAGGGCTGACCCGCATGGGGCCCTTCGTGAAGAGATCGTGATAGCCCTTGTCCATGGTCGGAAGCCCGCCTATCCCAGAACCGATGATCACGCCCACATCGTCGGCGTTGCCCTCATCAATGGTAAGCCCCGCTTGCTCCAGGGCCTGGGCTGTGGAAGCGATGGCGAACTGAATGTACTGATCCAGGCGCCGGCCATCCTTGCGGCTCATGTACTCTTCGGGGTCGAAGTCCTTGACCTCGCAGGCGATTTGGGTCAAAAAGGCCGAAGGGTCGAAGTGGGTGAGGCGTCCTGCCCCCGATTTGCCTGCCAAAAGATTCTGCCAGGTGGTCTCCACATCGAGACCCACGGGATTGATAGTGCCCATGCCGGTGATTACTACTCTAGTACTCATTTCGTGTATTTCAACCTCCCTGTTACTTGATGGATTAGCAGTCAGAAACCAGGTTTTTACACCCTTTGCATCCACGAGTGTGTGCAATTACTGACATTTTCGATACCCTGTGAAGAGTTCTTGGGCAAAAACCTGGTTTCTCTTTGCTTATTTGGTTGCTTGGCTCTTGAGGCCACTCCCTGTCAGGGGGACAACGGTGATTTCCTCAAGCCCGATGAGACCACGAAGTTGCCTCAGTGCAGCGATGGCCACCGCCGAGGTCGGCTCGACATAAAGCCCACGCAGAGCCAATTCGTCGCGGGCGCGTAGCGTCGCTTCGTCGCTCGTGGCCAGCACAGCGCCGCCTGTCTCCCGCACTGCTGCTAGGATCTGGCGGCCTCGCACGGGCCTGGCAGAGCTGATGCCCTCAGCGATAGTTTCGCTCTTCTCGATGGGGAAGGCATCGTCCAGTCCCCGTTGGAAAGCTTCGTACAGTGGTGCGCATGGCTCAGCCTGGATAGCGAAAAGACGGGGCGGCTTTTCGATCAGCCCGGCCGTCAGCAGGTCGTGGAAGCCGCGGTAGGCTCCTAGCAGCAGGTTGCCCTGACCGACGGGCAGAACCATGTTATCGGGAGCGCACACTTGTCCTGTATGACAAGTACAGGGCTCGCCCAGTTGTTCCCAAATCTCATAGGCGATGGTCTTCAGGCCCTCCAGGGTGAAGGGGTTGTAATTGTGGCTGGCGTAGTAAGCGCCCTGGGCGGCTGCCTCCTGAACGACCTGCGCCGTTCTCTCGCGTGTCCCCTTCACCTTCACCAGCTTTGCTCCGTAGACGGAGATCTGAGCGAGCTTGTTCGGTGAGGCGTAGGCAGGAACAAATATCTCCGCCTCTATCCCGCTCCGGGCGGCGTAGGCGGCCAGGCTGGCCCCAGCGTTGCCCGATGAGTCCTCCACCACATTCGTCACCCCCAGCTCTCTCAGCGCGTTGATCAACACGGCCGTCCCCCGGTCTTTGAAAGACCCCGTGGGATTCAGGAACTCCAATTTGCAGTGGATCCTGGTGCCGTAGACCTGGGTTTCGACCAGGGGAGTGAGACCCTCGCCCAGGGAGATGACGTCGTCTCCGTATTTCACCGGCAGCATGGCCCGATAGCGCCACAGGCTGAAATCGCCCGTCTCAATCTCATCTTGGGCGAAGCCAGGGGTGCCCTCCAACTCGAAGACGCCGCCGCACTCACAGCGCCATCGGTAAGTATCTTGGGGATAAATTTGTCCACAGGATAAGCAGTGCAGATTCATGGCTGACCGGTGACCTCCAGGGTTTTGATTGAGTCGTCTACTTTGACCTGGCCGCCCTTGATGACTCTGGCGAAGATGCCCTCGCGAGGCATGACGCAATCGCCAGCCTGGTAGTAGATGGCGCAGCGGTCGTGGCAGATCTTGCCGTGCTGAGTGATTTCGAGCACGACCTCGTCACCGACTTGCACCCGCGAGCCGAGGGGCAGGGAGAGCAGGTCGAGGCCCTGAGTGGTGAGGTTCTCGGCGAAGCTGCCCGGTCCGACGTTCAGGCCCAGGGCGCGCATCTTGTCAATGCTCTCCAGGGCCAGCAGGCTTACCTGGCGGTGCCAGTTGTCGGCGTGGGCGTCGCCAACGATGCCCCAATCCACTTTCAACTCGGCTTCCCCCACGTTCTTCTTGCGTATCCCCTTCTTCTTGCTGGTACAAACGGCTATTATAGTTCCCTTCATTCTTCCTTCTACCCCTACGATCAGAGAATGTTCTTCTCTTTCAAATACTTCTCAACGAAGACCAGGGCCTCTTCCCAATCCATCCACTCATCTTCCTCCGCAATTGAGGCTCTGCCTCTCAAATTACAGGTATATTCCTCGAAAGTCATTTCATGCTTTGCTTCAAAAGCCCTCGCTTGCTTCTCGTGAAGGGTGATTTGCCGATCAATGTAGTCGAGGAGAAGACTCTTGAGAAGTTCGTCATAACTTTTGAATATCCCTTCTTGTACAAGGGGGGTGAAGAGCCTATTGGCATATTCAATGATTGGGGTAGTACTCTTTGTTGTAGACATCTGCAAGCCTCCTCTACTGCAGTATTATCTCTCCGCTCTTGCCGCCACTCTTGCGGATCAGGCGGATATTAGTGATGTGCATGGCTCGATCCACGGCCTTGCACATGTCGTAGATGGTCAGTGCGGCCACAGCGACAGCGGTCAGGCTCTCCATCTCCACGCCCGTCTTGCCTGTGGTCTTCACCGTGGCGGTGATCTCGATGAGGTTCTCCGCTTCATTGGGTGCGAACTCAATGGCCACGTGGGTCAGGAGGAGAGGATGGCACAAGGGAATCAGTTCGTGAGTCCGCTTGGCGGCCATGATGCCAGCCACCTGGGCCACAGCCAAGGCATCGCCTTTTGGGATGCCCCTTTGCTGAATTAGGGCCAGTGTCTCAGAGCGCATGGTGATCTCGCCCCTGGCCACCGCCACTCGCTCGGTGTCGGGCTTGCCGTCCACATCTACCATGCGGGCTCGTCCTTTTTCGTCCAGGTGCGTTAGCTCCATGCTGGATTCTCCTGAACGAGATTATACCACAAGTACCCTTTTAACTCAAGAATAACAACACCCTTCACGTCGTTTAGTCACGCGCTTTTGTCATAATCGCCTCTTTGTAGTATAATATCGCTGGAGGTAAACTGGGGCATGTTCGGTCGTTCAAGAAAAATGAAGGATGGTTTGACGCGCACCCGCCAGTCTTTTTTCGGGCGGGTCGCTGGTCTGTTTGGGGCCAATGAGGTCACCGAGGAACTATGGGAGGAGCTGGAGGAGCTACTGATCCAGGCCGACGTTGGGGTGAGCACCACAGTTGAGCTGGTAGAAAGGCTGCGGGAGCGCGTTGCCAAAGAGCGAAGGCGTGATGCCAGAGCCGTGGAGGGGATGCTCAAAGAGGAACTGGTCGCCATATTGGACAGCGGCCCCCTCTTGAGCGTCATTGAGCCGCGCTTGCTCACGATTATCCTGGTGGTGGGGACCAACGGTTCGGGCAAGACCACTAGCATTGCCAAGCTGGCGCATTACTACCAGGAGCAAGGCAGAAAGGTCATCCTCGGCGCTGCCGACACCTTTCGGGCGGCGGCTATTGATCAACTCAAGATCTGGGGGCAGCGGACTGGCTGCGACGTCATCGCTCATCAGCCAGGCGCCGATCCGGGGGCCGTGGTCTACGACGCTATCCGGGCTGCTCGATCTCGTGGGGCGGACATACTCATCGTGGATACGGCTGGCCGCCTGCACACCAAGTACAACCTGATGCAGGAGCTCAAGAAGGTACGGGGCGTGGCGGCCAAGCAAGTCCACGCCGCACCCCATGAGGCCCTGTTAGTGCTGGACGCCACCACGGGGCAGAATGCCCTGGCCCAGGCCAGGCGCTTCAAGGACGACGTGGAGGTGACAGGCATCTTCTTAGCCAAGCTGGATGGTACAGCCAAGGGCGGTGTGGTCTTCGCCATTGCCAGGGAACTGGGCTTGCCCATTCGCTTTGTGGGCACTGGCGAGGGTATGGAAGACATAGTCGAATTCAACGCCCAGGCCTTTGTGGAGGGGCTGTTCGGCGGATAGAGAGGCATCGGAGTGCAGGTGCAAGCCTGCGGAAAGCGGACTTCCGTCCGCACTCCTGGTGATGAGTTAGGAGGTGTATCACCATCATGGAAGAACTGGCGAGCAAACTAAACGAGTTGAAGCAGCGCATTGAGCAAATGAAGGAGCGTCTTTGACCTGGCCAACAAGGAGCAGGAGATAGTACGGTTAGAGCGGCGGGCGGCCAAGCCCGACTTCTGGGAGCATCCAGATAAGGCCCAGGCCGCGATGCGGAAGCTGGCTGCTCTTAACGAAGAGGTAGAGATCTGGACGAGGCTGACGGAGCGTGTAGCCGATGCTCAGACCCTTCTCGATTTGGCCATCGCCGACGGGGATGGGTCCATGGCTGGCGACATAGCCGGCGAAGTCGAGACCAGCGAGGCCGAGTTGGAGCGGCTGGAGTTCTGGCTGCTATTTTCAGGCCCCCACGACAGGGGCGACGCCATCCTGGCCATCCATGCCGGTGCAGGTGGCACCGAGGCCCAGGATTGGGCGGCGATGCTGCTTAGAATGTACCTACGTTGGGCCGAGGGACGCGGCTACAGAACCAGCATCCTGGACAGCATGTCGGGTGAGGAAGCAGGCTTAAAGAGGGTTGTCGCCAGTGTTGAAGGAGATCACGCCTATGGCTATTTGAAGGCAGAGAAAGGCGTCCATCGCTTGGTGCGCCTTTCCCCTTTTGATGCTGCTAACCGGCGACACACTTCCTTTGCTTTGGTGGAAGTGTGGCCCGACATCGAGGAGGAGATCGAAGTAGACATAAACCCCGATGATCTGCGCATTGACACCTTCCGCTCCAGCGGGCCAGGCGGGCAGCACATGCAGAAGAC
>CAZGKH010000011.1:12124-13347 GCA_964525665.1 uncultured Anaerolineae bacterium
TGCGCATTGACACCTTCCGCTCCAGCGGGCCAGGCGGGCAGCACATGCAGAAGACCAGCTCGGCAGTGCGCATCACCCACTTGCCCACAGGGATCGTTGCCGCTTGCCAGAACGAGCGCTCGCAGGCCCAAAATCGGGAGTCTGCCCTGAAGATCCTGCGGGCCCGTCTCTTCGATCTTGAACGGGAGAAACAAGAGGCGGAACAGTCGCGCCTCAAAGGCAAGCACGTCGAGGCTGGCTGGGGAAACCAGATCCGCTCCTACGTGCTGCATCCCTATAAGATGGTCAAGGATTTGCGCACCGGCCACGAGACGGGCAACGCCGAAGCAGTTCTTGACGGAGGTTTGGACGATTTCATCGAAGCCTACCTGCGGTCAATAGTGGGCGTTGATGCGACTTGACTCCCGTTGGGCGGAGATCTCTTGACCGAGCCCCAAGGCCCACCGGCTGCGGTCAGGAGACCTTGCCGAACGGTTGAGGTCAATAGTGGGCGTTGACGCGACTTGACAATTTCGATCAAAAGGCGTATAATTACTGCGTATAAAATGACCGTGATGGTCTCAGAGCGATGTGAGTTGCAATCTCAGTCGCTCTTTTTGTGCTTATGGAGACTAGAGGTATGGGCTAGTGGCCGAGAATGTCGAAGAACTGTTGACCCGATTTGAAAAGCACTTGACGCGGTTGGCTCTGGCATCAACAACCATTGTCAATTACCTGGCTGACTTGAGGATCTTTACTCGTTGGCACGCTAGTGTCAAAGGGAAGGCATCCTCCTTGTTGGAGCTAACGCTCAATGACATCTGGGAATATCGCTCTTACATGCAGATCAACGAGGGGTGGACCCCTGCCACCATCAATCGGCGGTTGCAAGCTGTTCGTAAGTTCTACAACTTTGCCATGGAAACCGGCCTGACGGAAAGCAATCCCGCATCTGGAGTGCAGTTGATTCCGAAATCAGGGCCAGATCGGCTTCGATCCTTGGATTCTGAGGAGGTCATCAGCCTCCTGCAGGCGATACAAGCAGGGCGGCCCAGCCTGGTCAAGCGCGACTACGCCATTGTCCAGTTGTTGCTTCAAACGGGGATCAAGCTGGGAGAGTTGACGAGACTACACTTGTCTGATGTACGACTACAAGGCAATGGGGAGGGTATGCTACTGGTGGGAGAAAGCAATGGCAATAGACATCGCCTGGTCCCCCTTAATCCCCGAGCTTGTGCTGCCTT
>CAZGKH010000011.1:13447-22511 GCA_964525665.1 uncultured Anaerolineae bacterium
GCAATGGCAATAGACATCGCCTGGTCCCCCTTAATCCCCGAGCTTGTGCTGCCTTGAGGGACTATCTGCGGGTTAGACCTCCCTCGACGGGTACTGAAAACCTGTTTCTCAGCCAGGACGGTAACTGCATTTCTAAGCGCACAGTGCAGAGGCTGATAAGTGTCTACACTCAAGCTGCTGGCCTGGAGGATGTATCGGCCCATGCCTTGCGGCACACCTTTGCTGTGTCCACATTGGCGAAAACGGGGGATATTTCACTCGTGTCGCGCCTGTTGGGCCATCGTTGCATGGAGACCACTGCCAGGTACCTGGCAGTTTTCGATCAATAGCCAATAACTAATATCCAAATTAGGAGGAGACATCTTGGAGGTAAAAGACTTCAGCGCTTTGCGCATCAGCCTGGCTTCGCCGGATGAGATGCGTTCCTGGTCCTATGGTGAGGTGACCAAGCCAGAAACCATCAATTACCGCCGACTGAGGCCCGAGAAGGACGGTCTGTTCTGTGAGGCTATCTTCGGGCCTACCAGGGATTGGCAGTGTTACTGCGGCAAGTACAAGAACGTGCGCTACAAAGGCATCGTCTGCGATAAGTGTGGGGTGGAAGTAACTCGCTCCTCGGTCCGGCGGGAGCGCATGGGGCACATCGAACTGGCGGCTCCGGTGGCCCACGTCTGGTATACGCGGCGCGTGCCCAGCTATATGGGTATGCTGCTGAACATCTCTCGGCGGGAGCTGGATCGTGTCCTCTACTTCGCTCAATACATCATCACCGAGATAGATGAGGAGGCGCGACAGAAGGCTTTGCAGCGCCTCGAAGAGGAATTGGCTCAAGAACAGAGTCGCTTGAGTAGAAGCATCCAAGAGCAGATTGGTGAGCTGGAGCAGGAAGTGGCTGAGAAGGTTGCGGAACTGGAGGAGGACCAGCAGGCCGCTCATAAAGACCTAGAGGACAAGTTAGCCGCAGCCACCGACGGAATCGTGAAAGAGGCTCAGACCTTACAAACGAGGATAGAGACCCGTCAGGGAAAGACGGTGGAGTCTCCTCTGGTCTTCCCCCCTAGCCCCCCAAAGTTGGGGGGGACGGGGGGAGAGGAAACCATTGCCGAGGCAGGCGAGGTGATAGGCCGAGAGCATTTAGTTCTCCTGAACAAGATCGTACAAGAGAATCTAAGCCAGATCGAGGGTCAGACCAGAATCGAGCAGGAGCGACTCAAGACCTCGCTGGAAGCTGATATCGAGAGCCTGCGCCGTGCTTTGGAGGAGGAGATCAAGACACTGCAGCCCAAAGGGGCTCAAGAGATAGAGGATCTAAAGCGAAGAATCGATGATGATCGCAAGGAGCTGATGGAGGACCTGGCTCAGATGAAGCTGCTGGACGAGGCCCAATACCGCGATCTGAAGTCCAAATGGGGGCAGGTGTTCAGGGCCGGCATGGGGGCCGAGGCTTTCTATGAGATACTGCAGGCGATGGATTTGGACGTCATGGCCAAGGAGCTGTGGACCGAGGTCCGTACCACCCGGTCAAAACAGCGGCGCAAGAAGGCGGTCAAAAGGTTGCAGGTGGTGGAATCTCTGCGAAAGTCGAACAACCGGCCTGAGTGGATGATCTGGACCGTGCTGCCGGTCATCCCGCCGGAGCTTAGGCCTATGGTCCAGTTGGATGGAGGCCGCTTCGCTACCAGTGACCTGAATGACCTCTATCGGAGGGTGATCAACCGCAATAACCGTCTCAAGCGTCTCTTGGAATTGGGTGCGCCTGACGTCATTGTGCGCAATGAGAAGCGCATGCTCCAGGAAGCGGTTGACTCTCTTATTGACAACAGCTACCGAGGCAAGGCCATGTCTCGGCGTGGCCAGAGGGAGCTGAAATCCCTCTCGGACATGCTCAAGGGCAAGAAAGGGCGCTTCCGTCGCAACCTCCTGGGTAAGCGCGTAGACTACTCGGGTCGCTCGGTGATCATCACCGGGCCGGAGTTGAAACTGCACCAGTGCGGCTTGCCCAGAAGCATGGCACTGGAGCTCTATCGTCCCTTTGTGATCAGCAAGCTGGTGAAATATAATTACGCCAATAACGTTAAGGGGGCCAGGCGGCTCATCGAGCGGGAGCGTCCCGAGGTTTGGGAGGTGCTGGAAGAGGTGGTAAAGGAGCAGCCAGTACTGCTCAACCGCGCTCCTACCCTGCACCGCCTGGGCGTCCAGGCCTTTGAGCCTGTCTTGGTGGATAGCAAGGCTATCCATATCCATCCTTTGGTCTGTGCCGCCTTTAACGCCGACTTCGATGGCGACCAGATGGCTGTGCACGTGCCGCTGTCCAAGGTCGCTGTAGAAGAGACCAGAAAGCTCATGCTATCCACCCAGAACCTGCTCAAGCCGGCCAGTGGTGAGCCTATTGTAAGTCCCACCAAAGACATGGTTATGGGGTGCTATTATCTCACCATGGAAGAGGACGGCTGCCGTGGTGAGGGCAAAGTCTTCACCGATCTCGATGAGGTCTCCCTGGCTTACGATCTCGGCAAGGTTGACCTGCACGCCAAGATCAAGGTTTTGCGGGTGCGAGAGCGGCGCACGACCAGGAAGCATCCTATTGAGACTACGGTCGGGCGGGCAATTTTCAACCAGATCCTGCCCGATGAGCTGCGTTTCATGAACGAGGTTTTAGACAAGGGCCGCGTCAAGGATTTGGTGGCCACATGCTATCGAAAGCTTGGCCTGGAGGCGACTGCCGAGCTGGTGGACAAGATCAAGGCTATCGGATTTGAGTATGCCACTCGATCGGGTGCAACGATTGCTGTTTCTGACCTTACAGTGCCTGAATCCAAGAGCGCAATTTTGGAGCGAGCGTCCGCGCAGGTCAAAGAGGTGGAGCGCCAGTATAGACGGGGCCTCTTGACCGAGGATGAGCAGTATTCTAAGACCATCGAACTATGGACCAGGGCCACGGACGACGTGACCGAGGCTGTGGCCCTATCACTTGATCCCAGTGGCCCCATTCAGATGATGGCCAAATCGGGCGCCACCAAGGGGGGATTTCAGCCCATTCGGCAGCTTGCAGGGATGCGTGGCTTGATGGCCGATCCAGCGGGGCGGATCATCGCCTTGCCTATCCTTTCCAACTTCCGAGAGGGCCTGTCAACACTGGAATACTTCATCTCCACCCACGGGGCGCGCAAGGGTTTGGCCGATACCGCCCTGCGCACCGCCGACGCCGGCTACCTGACTCGGCGGCTGGTGGACGCGGCCCAGGACGCGATAATCAATGCCGAGGATTGTGGTACCAGAGGCGGCATCTGGATCAAGAAGTCGGACGATGTGGGCGGCCAGACCTTGGGGGAGCGAATCCTGGGTCGCGTTGCAGCGGGGCCCATTATTGACCGGGACACAGGGGAGATCATAGTATCCGCCGGGGATATGATCGAGGAGGAAGAGGTGGAGGCCATCGAGGCGGCTAACGTCGAGGAGGTCTTTGTGCGCTCGCCCATGACCTGCCGGCTCAGGTTAGGACTCTGCGCCAAGTGCTACGGGCGGGATCTGGGTCGCAGGAAGCTGGTTGAAGTGGGGGCCGCAGTGGGCATCGTAGCTGCTCAATCCATCGGTGAGCCGGGCACCCAGCTTACCTTGCGCACCTTCCACACCGGCGGAGTTGCTTCGGGGGGGGACATCACTCACGGCTTGCCACGAGTGGAGGAGCTTTTTGAGGCTCGTAAGAACCCCAAAGGCGAAGCCCTCATGGCCGACATTGATGGAATGGTGGAGATCCGGCGCGTAGAGGGGGTGCGCTATATCAAGATCGTCAATAGTGAGATCACCCGCGACGAATACGATATCACGCGTGGCTGGAAGATCCTGGTCGAGGATGGCGGCGAGATTGCCGATGGTGAGCCCATCGCCAGCCGTGGCGAGAAAAAGCAGATTGCCAGGAGGGGTGGGCGGATCTCGCGGGAAGAACGTCACATTACTGTAATCCACGAAAGGCGAGAGGAGCGAGAGTATGAGGTGCCCTCAGCGTCACGGTTGACCGTGAGTGAGGGCGAACGAGTGAAAGCCGGTGATCCGTTGACGGAAGGATCCAAGAACCCTCATCACATCTTGCGTATCCTGGGGCGGGAGGATACGCAACTCTACCTGCTTTCGGAGATTCAGAAGGTATACCGTTCTCAGGGCGTTAGCATAAACGACAAACACTTCGAGACAATCATCTGCAAGATGCTGAGCAATGTGCAGATAACCTCCTCAGGCGATACTAAAATGCTGCCAGGGGAGCTTGTGAACCGCTTGACCTTTGCTGAGGCCAACGCCAAAGCGGCGGCCGAAGGTGGCCGCCAGGCTACGGCTCAACCGGTCTTATTGGGTATCAGCAAGACCGCCCTTAATACTGACAGCTTCCTTTCAGCAGCTTCCTTCCAACATACCATCAGGATTCTGGCTGGTGCGGCCATTGAGGGCCGACAGGATGCTCTCTTTGGCCTCAAGGAGAATGTGATCATCGGAAAGCTGATCCCGGCGGGAACGGGTTTCCGAGGCCGGCCTGGGCACGAGGGCGAACTTACTTCAGAAACTTTTGAGGATATCGGGTTAGCGTTGTTTAGGGATAAAGACATTGAGGAACCGACTATCCTGCAAGTGGAGGAAGACGCCGAGGAACCGGCTGCCTTGCAAGTGGATCCAGCCGAGATGCTTCTAGTGGCCAGCTAGTCAGAGTAAGACTACTCAAAAAGAGAGGCGGTGATCGAGTTTGATCCGGTCGCCGCCTTTTTGTTGGGCCGACAATATTTAACAGCGAATTCGAGGATTCAACGAATCTCCTTGCAAGCTCGCGCTGGATCCCATTCGTTTAATCCATAAATTCGTTGTCAAATGTTTGACAAAAGCCTGAAAATGGCATATTATAGTGGGGACACAGCTATCCTACTGAGAAGCCCAATTCTAGTTTGACATAATTAAGGAGGCGAAATGTATTATCAAGACAAGATGCTGACTTGCGAGGAATGTGGATCTCGATTCGTGTTCACCGTCACCGAGCAGAGGGGAATAGCCGAGCGAGGCACCGAGTTGGTCGAGCCCAAGTTCTGTCCCCGCTGCCGCGATGCCGAAGGGCCTGGCGTTAAGCTAATTTGTGAGGAATGTGGGTCTGAATTTATATTCACAGTCACAGAGCAGCGAGAGATGGCCAAGCGAGGTGCCGAATCGTTCCAGCCCAGGTTTTGTCCTCGCTGCCGTTCTGCCGAGGAGCCCGGAGTTAAACTCATTGGACGGGTGAAGTGGTTCGAAGCCCACAAGGGTTGGGGCTTTATCACCAAGTCCGATGGTGAGGACATCTTCGTTCACCGCACCGGCGTCGAGGGCCACCGTATTCTGCAAGAGGGGCAGCGGGTGGAGTTTCGGATCGAACAAACCCCCAAAGGGCCTGCGGCGGTCGAGGTGGTCCCTCTGCCGACGGATGAGTGAGACCACGGACTGGTAGGATTTAACGGATGTTACGCACTAAGATCGTCTGTACGATTGGCCCGGCCAGCCGTTCTCCTGAGATGTTGCGAGAGCTGATGCTGGTCGGCATGGATGTGGCTCGGCTGAACTTCTCCCACGGCAGCCAGTCCTATCACGGCGAGAACATCAAGCGCATCCGCGCCGTTGCTGCCGAGCTGGGAAAACCTGTAGCCATCCTTACCGACCTCCAGGGTCCCAAGCTGCGGGTTGGGGAGATGGAGGTTGAGGGCGTCCTTCTGGTTTCTGGGGAAATGATCGTCCTGACTGCGCGGCCTATCGTAGGCCACGCTGGCGAGGCGCCCGTCCAGTATGCCGATCTTCCCCGAGATGTGGAGCCCGGCGACTGCATCCTCATTGACGACGGGCTGCTGGAGCTGGAGGTGCTCTCCATCGGGGAGACGGACATCGTCTGTCGAGTGATCACCGGCGGCTTGCTCAAGACCAACAAGGGCATGAATCTGCCCCGCGCCTCGCATGCCATCCCGGCCATCACCGATAAGGACCGCCAAGACTTGCGCTTCGTGTTGGAGCAGCAGGTGGACTGGGTGGCCCTCTCCTTTGTGCGCAATTCGGGTGAGGTGCTGAAGCTGAAGGAGATGATCCGGCAGCAAAGTTCGGCAAGGGGGCGAAGTTCGGCAAGGGGGCGAAGTTCGGCAAGGGGGCGAAGTTCGGCAAGGTCTCTGACCGTCGCCGACTCCCCTGTGCCTGTCGTTGCCAAGATCGAGAAGCCCGAGGCGGTGGACGACATTGACGGCATCATCAAGGCGGCAGACGCGATCATGGTGGCTCGCGGCGACCTGGGAATTGAGACCTCGCCCGAGGCGGTGCCCATCGTGCAGAAGATGATCATCGCCAAGTGCAACGCCGTGGGCAAGCCGGTGATCACCGCCACCCAGATGCTGGATTCGATGATGCGCAACCCGCGGCCCACCAGAGCAGAAGCCAGCGACGTGGCCAACGCCATCTTCGACGGCACCGATGCCATCATGCTCTCTGGCGAGACGGCGGTGGGCAAGTATCCCCTTGAATCCGTGCGGACGATGGTCAGGATCGCCCAGGAGGCCGAGCGGGGCGGGCTGGAAGGTCTAGCCAGGCCCCGCCCGTCCCTCGGCCCGGTAACCTCCATCGCCGATGCCGTCAGCCATGCCACCTGTGCGACGGCCTGTGATCTAGAGGCAGCGGCGATCATCACTCCCACCATCTCAGGCCACACCGCCCGGATCATCTCTAAATATCGCCCTCACTGCCCCATCATCGCCGTTACGCCCAGCCCCGGGGTTCAGTGCCAGTTAGCTCTCCATTGGGGGGTTCGTCCGCTGCTCTCCAGGCGCACAGAGAGCACCGATGAGACAATCGCTGGGGCGGTCAGGGCTGCCCAAGAACACGGGCTAATAAAACAGGGCGACGTGGTGGTCATCACCGCTGGAGCGGCGGGCAGCGGCCCCGGCACAACGGACATCATGAAGGTGCAGGTCGTTTAGTTTATGAGTTGACAAGAAGGCCAAAACCCGCTATAATACGTTCAGGCATACAAATAGAAGTGAGGTGAAGTGTTATGGTGGTGAAAGCATTGCCCATCACGCCCATCAGTGACTTGCGGATCAAGGCCAGGGAGTTGATAGCTACGGCCAGAAAAGAGCCCGTGGTGATCACTCAGAGAGGACGCCCGCAGGTAGTGATGCTTGCTTACGAGAGCTACAACGAGATGGTTGACAGGCTGAAGGCTTTAGAGGATGCCAGGGACGCTCTCATCATTGAGAGGGCGATGGCCCAGGGTGGAGAGTTTGTCAGCTTCGATGAGATGATCGAGGACTACGAGCAGGCGCACGGCATAAGGATTGATCGAGAAGAAATCATTGAGGCTGCCAAGCGTGTATAGCTTGCAGGTTGCGAAAAGAGTAATCAAGGAGATGCGGCCTTATCCGCCCAAGATTTTCAAGCAGGTAGCGTCTAAAATCTTTGCCCTCTCCATCAATCCCAGACCCCATGATAGCAAGAAAGTGGGCGAAGGCCACAGAGTAGATATCGGAGAGTGCCGCATTTTCTACATCGTGGACGACCCAGGGCGAACAGTAAACGTGCTGCTCGTAGGCAAACGCAACGACGAGGCAATCTACAAGCAAGCCAGGAGATTGGGGCTGATGTAATTCAGCGAGCACATCCGATTCACATTCTGATTTGTCATTTTGCACCTTGCACGTTACCAAGCGCATCCACAAGATAGTGGTAAAGAGAGGTAGGCATATTACATCTTGCTGCCGTGCCCCTGTAGCTCAATTGGATAGAGCGTCTGACTTCGAATCAGCAGGTTGCAGGTTCGAGTCCTGCCAGGGGTACCAAAGACAGCGTGTGGGCGATATTCGCTCGCTGTGCCAAAAAAACAAAGGCCACGAAAGTTGTAAAATGCTTTCGTGGCCTTTTGCGTCTTTCGCGGTTCAACCCGCCCCGTCACTAACAAGGCTCCCCCAAATGTGCCACCACCTTCATGATGTCCACGATCACTAATGGCTTCAGACTATGCGCCTCCTGAGCAACGTGGCCCCGATGGCGCCCACGGCAGCCAGCACTACCAGTATGATCCAAGGTCCCAACAACTCTAACTTGTTCACCAACACCACATAGCCGCCGACAGGCCTGACGGGACGCACCCCTGGCCCTCCCCAGTCAATAATCTCGCCATCGGCCATCAAGTCATCATCGCCCCGCTGACCGTCCATAAAGTGAAGGAGAATCCTATCATCAATGATTTCGGCACCCGTCGTTCCGTCAAACAAGAACTCGTACCAATGCGGAGTTGGCTTGTCTGGAGTGGAACCGAACTTGTAATAGGTGTTAGCCGTCACCTCTGGCGGCAGGAACAGGGTGACCGTAGTTGACCCGCCTTGGATGATTCCCTGCACGGTGAATTCAAAGAAACCAACGGGAAAGTCTATTCTGGACGGGGCATTCTCTGGTGATGGATTATCACCAGCGTGTACAGCGGCAAGGTTTGTTCCTTCAGGTGAGAACAGAGTCACATAGCGTTCATCAACGGCATTAGGAAGTGATGTTACATTGCCCTGCTGACTGTCTGGGATTCCATCATTGTTTCCATCCCCATTGTTTGGCGCGCCGTCTTCTACCTCGTCACCTACGCCGTCGCCATCGTTGTCGGCCGCGGGTGTGGATGTGCTGGTCGGCGTCGGGGTTGGTGTGCTCGTAGCTGTTATCGTTAGCGTCCTTGTAGCCGTTGGTGTCTTCGTAACGGTTGGCGTTGACGTTATTATAGGTGTGTTGGTCGGTGTTGGGGTCTGCGTAGGGGTCGGGGTGTTCGTCGGCGTGCTGGTGGGCATGGGGGTGTAGGTGACGGTTGGTGAGGGGATGCTGGTTGGGGTTGAAGTGAGTGTAGGTGTGTTGGTTGGCGTGGAGGTCTGGGTAGGTGTTGGCGTGATCGTGGGTGTCTTGGTGGAGGTCGGTGTGTAGGTGACGGTTGGTGAGGGGGTGCTGGTCGGCGTTGGCGTGATTGTAGACGTATTGGTCGGCGTGGAGGTCTGGGTAGGCGTTGGCGTGTTCGTCGGCGTGCCGGTGGGCGTGGGGGTGT
>CAZGKH010000012.1:0-22039 GCA_964525665.1 uncultured Anaerolineae bacterium
AATCGCGGTTAGATCGCGCGTGTATCATCTCTTCTGGCTTCATGATGTGCGAGCAAGTGTCGATGTCAACTGTCCCATTGATCAGGGCAGCAATCCCTGTGCCAGAGCCGCCGCCAGTGACCGAGATGCGCACTTCAGGGTGCTGGGCAGTGTAGGCTTCGGCCCAGGCGAGGGCCATGTTGACTATGGTATCTGAGCCTTTGTTGACGATGGTTTTTGTTGTCGGGGATGGTTCAGTTGTCACAGAGGGAGACGTTGCCGGCCTGCCGCAGCCAGGCAATATGTTCAATACCGCCACCAGCATAGTTACTATCATCGCTATGCGAGCTGCTCTAGTAACTTGATCCATGCGCTCCAATCCATTGTCCTCTGGTTAGTCGAGCCGGGTGAATTATATCACCGACTGTAAGAGCCGTCAAACTGGCTTTTGTGTTATAGAGCGTTTTCTGGTAAAATAGGGTAGGTATGATTGGCCTTACCGTGCTAGGGGGAAGTTGAATGGCGAAGATGAGGATCTTGGACCTCGATTTCTATTATGACAGCTTCAAAGCTCTTAAGGACATCACCTTACAGATTTTGAAGCACCAGATTACGGCCCTCATCGGTCCCTCTGGCTGTGGGAAGTCAACTTTTTTGCGCTGTCTCAATCGCATGAACGATACCATCCCCGGGACTCACCTGGAGGGTAAGGTCTTGTTGGACGGCAAGGACATCTACGGGATGGACATAGACGTGGTGGAGTTGCGGCATAGAGTGGGCATGGTCTTTCAGCGGCCCAACCCCTTTCCCCAGTCGGTCTACGACAACGTGGCCTTCGGTCCGAGAGTGCTGGGCCTCCATCGCCGGGTCAATCTCGACGACTTGGTGGAGCACAGCTTAAGGAGGGCGGCTTTGTGGGGCGAGGTCAAGGACCGGTTGAGACATTCGGCGATGGATCTGGACGGAGGACAGCAGCAGCGGCTATGTATCGCCCGCGTGCTGGCTGTGGAGCCGGAGGTCATCCTGATGGACGAACCCTGCTCTGCTCTCGATCCCGTGGCCACTTTGAAGATTGAGGAGTTGATGCAAGACCTGAAGAAGAACTACACCATCGTCATCGTCACTCATAACATGCAGCAGGCCGCGCGCGCGTCGGACTGGACGGGGCTTTTCTGGCTGGGAGAGCTGGTAGAGTATGGCCTCACTAGCCAGATATTCACCCGTCCTCAGGAGAAACGCACCGAGGATTACATCACCGGTCGGTTGGGGTAGACTGAGGCAAAGAAACCAGGTTTTTCGCTCAAAAGTGTTTCTCGGTGTGTCGAGGGTGCGGGCAATTGCGCACATTTTGGAAACAAAGGGTTCAAAACCTGGTTTCTGACAAGGGGGTTGACCAATGTCTTTAAAAGTTCCAAGCCGTCATAACGAGAAGCTCTCGCAGTTGCTGGCGCGGATCAACAAGGATCTGGAGCTACAACAATTGTGGAAATGCGCCAACATCAACGCGGTAGATCGCGCGGGCATGAGCGATCATGGAGAGGTGCACATCCAGATCGCAGCCAACGCTGCTCTGAAGATGCTGCGGCTACTGGCCGAAGCGGGTGTGGAGACCGGCGTCGTCAAGGACTATGGCTTAGAGTACGAAGACGCTGAGGTGATCGTTGTGCTGGCTGCTTGCCTCCATGATGTGGGGATGGCTATTCATCGCGATAATCACGAGCAATACAGCCTGATCCTGGCTGCTCCCAAGGCTCGCGAGTTGTTGGCCGGCCTCTACGAGGAACCGGAGCGAACTATCATGGTCTCTGAGGTGCTTCACGCCATCATCGCTCATCATTGGGACGCTCACTGCTACACCATCGAGGCGGGGATCATCAAAGTGGCCGATGCCCTGGACCTGACCCAGGGGCGATCGCGGATTCCTTTCGAGGCCGGCCAGACCAACATTCACTCTGTCTCGGCGATGGCCATTGACAGCGTCGCGCTGGAGAAGGGTGAGACGGCTCCCATCCGAGTGGTGGTCACTATGAGCAACTCCGCTGGCATCTTCCAGGTGGACGAGCTCCTGAAGCGAAAGCTCAAGAACTCTACCATCGCGCCATACGTTCAGGTGGTGGCGCGGATCGAGGGCGAAACGGAGAAGCGGCTGGTAGAGTTCTACAGCATCTCGCAGGAGCCGCAATGGGAGGAGGTGGTAATATGACATAAATCGGGGAGCAAGTGGCTTACTGATGAAAGCGTAATCGCGTTTCAATTCACGTCTACTCTAAGGAGGTAGAATCATGCTTACTGATCGCATCATTGCTGCATTTACGTTCCGGCGCGAAGTGTACAAAGAGGTCGAGAATGATACCACATTCACTCAGACGGCCTGGCTTCTGGTGGTAGTGGTCGCATTTCTCAGCCAGCTCGGGTCAAGTGCATCCGACAACCTGGGCAGTTGGGTGATCGGCGCCGTTGTGGGCACGATCTTTGCCGTCATCGGTTTCGCCGTGGGCGCCTTCGTCATCAACTGGGTGGGGCGCACGGTTTTCAACGCCGATGTTACTTTCGATGAGCTGGTGCGCTGCCTGGGTCTGGCCTACGTTTGGAACATCGTGGGAGTCGTCGGAATACTGGCCAACTTCTCCGATGCCCTGGCCTGCCTGTTGGCTCCGGTCACCTTTATCGCCTGGATCTTGGGATTGATCTCCTGGTTCGTGGCGACGAAGGAGGCCTTGGATCTGGAGTGGGTTCAGACCATCGTCACCGTCATTCTTGGTTGGCTTGCCTTGTTTATAGTCACCCTCATTGCTGGAGTGGTGCTGGGCATGGTGGGTCTGACTGTTGCTACGCTGGGAGGGCTCATCGGAGGGTAGCAAAACTTGGCTGATCCCCAAGCTACCCCAGGATTGGCGCAGATAAGGTGATGCGGGGTGGCTACAAAGTAGCCACCCCGTCTCGCATAGGAGGAGGATGATCCCTTTGGAAGAACAACGAACGCTATTAGCTGTCTTTGCCCATCCAGATGATGAGAGCTTCGGCATCGGGGGTACGCTGGCCAGGTACGCGGCTGAGGGGGCGCGTGTGGTCCTGGCCTGTGCTACGCTGGGGGAGGCAGGAGAGATAAGCGATCCCAGCCTGGGTGCCAAGGAGCAACTGGCGGAGATTCGAGAGCGCGAGCTGCGCTGTGCCTGCGATGCCCTGGGCATCGGCGAACTGCACCTGCTGGGCTACCGTGACTCAGGCATGGCGGAAAGTCCCGACAACGACGATCCCCGCTCCCTCGCCCAGGCCGATCCCGCCGAGGTCGTGGGCAAGATCGTGCGCGTGATCCGTCAGGTGCGCCCCCAGGTGGTCGTCACTTTCGAGGCGGGCGGCGGCTATGGCCACCCCGACCATATAGCAATCCATCGCCACACAGTGGCCGCATTCCATGCCGCCGGCGATTCGAGTCAGTATCCTGAACACCTGGTCGAGGGCCTGGAGCCTCATCTTCCTCAGAAGCTATACTTCACGGCTTTGCCGCGCCGCTTCTTCCGTGGGCTTGCCCAGCGTTTGAAGGCCATGGGTTTTGACCTCAGCCGCTTTGGAGATTTCGATTGGGAGTCCATGGGCGTGCCCGACGAACTCTGTACCACCGAGATTGACGTCAGCGACTACCTGGGCGTCAAGCAGCAGGCATTCCAGTGCCATCGCAGCCAACTCTCGCCCGACAGTCCCTTCAGCCTCATCCCGCCGGAGATACAGCGGGATTTCAT
Source organism: uncultured Anaerolineae bacterium (assembly GCA_964525665.1). Lineage (GTDB taxonomy): Bacteria > Chloroflexota > Anaerolineae > VGOG01 > VGOG01 > CAYMKL01. Next base: position 3,720 of record CAZGKH010000012.1, read on the forward strand.
GAGCACTGAGTGCTTCTCCTTGGCCGGCTCTCGGCTCGAGCCGGGGCAGAAGCCAGAAACTGACTTATTTACGGATATATGACATAATCATCATTATGGGATTATGAGCGCGAGATATAAAAACTTGCTGAAGAGGAATAAATTGGTTTGAAATAGTAACAGAAGATCGCAAGCACTCGCTTGATAAAGAATCTCTTGACGTAAAGGATATTCTCATTGCCGAGTTCAATTACATTGGTTTAGAACACGGATGTACAGGATTTACGGATTCCCTTTCAGAGCAAGCCACTTGATCCGTTAATCCTGCCAATCCGCTGTTATCAAGAGAAGTGCTTTCAATGTCCTTCAATCTGGATCAAGCCGTAGCCAAAATCGAGAGACGATTGGCTAACACCGACGAGACGACAGCCTGGCCGGTCCTCATCATGCTCTGTGGATTGCCAGCCACAGGCATATCGGCCATCCCCATTTTACCGTTGACACCAGTGGCGACCTTACAGATGCAGTGAGCAAAATCCTGCGAATGGCGCAGAAATGAAAGCTACGTTGATCTTCAACCCTGCGGCCGGAGCCGGGAGGTGGAGCGGGAACTGGGGCAGGTTATAGCCTATTGGGAAGGCCGGGGCTGGCAGGTGAGCTTCAGGGAGACCTGGGGAGCAGGCGATGCCACGACCTTTGCCCGTGAGGCTGTAGTAACCGGCTGCCAGGCGGTGTTCGTGGCCGGGGGCGATGGTACGGTGGGCGAAGTGGCCGGTGGCCTGGCTGGCAGTGATGTCGCCCTGGGGGTACTGCCTGCCGGTGTGGGCAACGTGTGGGCGCTGGAGATGGGCATCCCTACCCCTTCGCCGCTGCGAAGACACCTCCTGCTCGACGCGGCTGAGGCTTTGGCGGAGGGCGAAATCCGTCGAATTGACCTCGGCAGGGCTGGCCCTGTGTCCACTTTGTCCTTGGGACCCTGTACCCTTTGTCCTTGGGCCAAAGGACCAAGGGCTTGTTGTCCAGGACAAGTGCAAAGTACCAAGGGCTTGGGACACAGGACCAAGGGCCAGTGCCATTTCATCCTCTGGGCTGGCATTGGCCTGGACGCCGAAGTGATCGAACGAATGGAGCCCCGCACCAGGCCCACAAAGCGCCTGGGCACCCTGGCCTACGTTGTGGCCGCTGTCCTGGTGGCCAAGAATTTTCGGGGCATCCGGACGAGGGTGGTGATAGATGGTCGCAGCATTAACACTCGGTCTATTTTGATCATTGTAAGCAACGTTCAGCTCTACGCCAGGCTGATGCGAGTCGCAGCCGAGGCATATCTCGACGATGGATTGCTGGACGTTTGCATTTTCAAGGGGAGCAACTTTGCCTCTACCGTCCAGCACGCCATCAAGATATTTGCCCATCGTCACCTTCGCGATCCCCAGGTCGAGTATTACCAGTGCCGGAAGGTGAGCATCAGCACTGCCACTCCCTTACCCGTCCAGGCGGATGGGGACCCCATCGGCGCCACGCCCATGGAATTCGAAATCGTGCCCCAGGCTCTAAACGTCATCGTGCCTCAAAACTCATCCAGGCGGCTCTTTCGCAACGCTCGATGAAGTTTGACATTACCGCCAACTTGGGTTAAAATTGCCCCTGTCATCCACGACGACAAGGAGGCAAGATGAAATTGCTGAGGGTTCTTTTTTCGCTAATTGTGATTATCGGGCTACTGGCCGGTTGCAAGAAACCACCGGAGCCGACCCCTACGCCCGTTCCAACCACTACCCCTGTGCCAGCGGCAGTGACGCCGGCGCCACCCACAGCTACACCGGTGTCCGAGACACCCTATCCGGTGCTGCCCACGTCCACACCAGCGCCGGCAACTCCCTATCCGGTGCTACCCACGTCTACACCAGCGCCAGCGACTCCCTATCCCAGCGGGTAGGTGCCCCCGCCGCAGATGTTGGATAAACAACTCATACTCAGTGGATCCAGAATTGCTCTAAGGGGATTGCTAAATCCCCACTTTGGGGCTGGGTCTGGCGATCCAGGCCGAACAAAGTTGGATCTACTGATATTGGGATTGCTTCTCATTATTTTAATAGCTCTCAGCAGTGGCTGTGTCCTGAGCCTGTCGAAGGGCTGTACTAGCTCCATCGTCGAGGTGGACAACGTTCAGGAGAGGCTGGACACGGCCGCGCCGCTTATTGCCGGTCCGAACACTGTGGGCCAGACTTTCGTTTCTCACTATCCCCGCCTCTCGGCTATTGAGTTGCTTCTGGTTGTCTATCCTCAGGATGGCTCACCCCCCGATGCTCCGCGCCACCTGACTTTTCACCTTCGCTCTGACCCCCAGGACGAAGCAGACATCGTTACCCTTACCGTTGACACATCCAACTGGAAACACAACGACCCATACCGCTTCTCTTTTCCTCCTCAAGCCGATTCGGAGAACGAGACCTACTACTTTTTCCTCGACGCAACGGAGGGAAACAAGACCACGGTGTGGCATAGCTCCCTTGATGCCTATGGTGAGGGGGCGGTGTATCTGGATGGTCAGTCGAGTGAGAGTGACCTGTACTTTAAGACCTACTATGATTACAACCTGGCAAGCATTGCCCTCGACATCTGGCATGGCCTACGCAGTGGCCTCTGGCTCGTTGTGCCCCTGCTGGCTCTTTTCATTTGTCCTGGCTACTTACTTCACAGCTTGCTGTCGCCCAAGTCCGAGCCGGAGCCTTTGGAGCATTTGGCGCTCGTGGTCGGCTTGAGTCTGGCCCTGGTGCCTCTGGCGCTGCTCTTTTGCTCTGCCTTGGACATTGCCTTAAATGAAACCAGGGTTCTAGTAGCAGCGGTGGCACTGAGCATCGGGGCTTTCTGGCGGTTGGCCTCCACAGGTTTCAGGGATTTGAGGCGGTGGCTGTGTCCCGCCGATAGGTCCTTTGTCGTTGCTTTTCTCTTCGTATTCCTCGTATCTCTACTACTTCGCTTTCTCCACATCCGCACTTTGGTCTTGCCCTCTTGGATTGATTCGGTGCATCACACTTTGATCACGCAGTTGATAGTGGCTAAGGGTGGGATACCGCAATCTTATGAGCCCCTCTTGCCGATAGGGGAATTCAGTTATCACTTTGGCTTTCACTCCCTGGTGGCGGTTTTTCATTGGTTGACGGGCCTGGAGATCACCAGGGCGATGCTCGTCGTGGGGCAAGTTATCAACGGGTTTATGGTACTTTCTGCTTATCTACTGGTAAAGTGCTTGACTGGCCGTCGCTTGGCGGGTCTATGCGCTGCAATAATCGTGGGCGTGGTTTCCCTCATGCCTGCCTACTACGTCAGTTGGGGGCGCTACACCCAGTTGGCGGGGCTTGCTGTTTTGCCCACAGCGATTGCATTCACGATGAGGAGTGTTGGTGCCAACCTCCAACCTCCAACCTCCAACCTCCAGCTTCCAATCGCAGCCGTTAGCGTAGCTGGGTTGCTGCTCACGCATTATCGAGCGTTGATATTCTATGCTTGCTTTGTCTTGGCTTATTTGCTTTATGAGACTTTCGCCCATCGCGACAAGCCCGTCGTGTTTTTGAGGTATTGGAGCCGAGCTGCGCTGGTGTGTCTTTTGACTGTTCTATTGGCTCTACCCTGGCTCATTAATCTAGCTCGCACTTTGCTACCCCTGGCGACGCTACCCTCGAGAATGCAGGGTTCGGCTTCCTACAATATTGTCCCTTCTGATCTGATCATGATTGGGAATAACAGGGGACTGATCGTCCTATCCATCGGGGGGCTCCTTTGGGGTTTCTACCGGCGGGAGCGGGCCGTGATTTTGACAGCCCTTTGGGTGGTCATCGTTATTGTGATCACCAACCCCGGCATGCTGGGATTTCACAGCACCTGGTTGGTGAACAATGCCTCATTGGCGATCTCTCTGTTCGTACCCGTTGCCATTTTAGGCAGCTATTTGCTGGCCTCTCTCCAAGATCGAATACCCAATATCAAGCCTCCAATCTCAAAAGTCAACCAGTTGATACTTGCCATCATAATTGTTCTCGTTGTCCTGTGGGGAGCAGGCGGGATGTTGTCTATTGTCAACCCCACCACCGTGCTGGCTACCCGTGACGATATGGCGGCCATGGATTGGATCCGTCGCCACCTTCCCTCCGAGGCCAGGTTCCTGATCAACGTGCGTCATTGGCAGGATGGCACTTATGTGGGTTCCGATGGGGGCTATTGGATATCATTGTTGACCGGACGTGACACCATCTTGCCCCCAGCCGTCTATGTCTATGGCTCTATTGAGTACGTGAAGGGGGTTAACGATTTAGCGGGGAAAATAGCTGCTATCGAATCCTTTGAAAGGGAAGAGACGCTTCAACTCCTAAGAGATAATGGTGTGACTCATGTCTACATAGGCGCTCGTGGAGGAAGTATCACTCCGCAATTGCTCATAGACAGCTCTTACTATGACCCTGTTTATTCCAATGGAGCTGTTTGGATCTTCCAGTTCCAGGGATAGCAAAGAAAGACCCCCTGGGTGATGCGTAGCGAGCCCAGGGGGGGCGAATGTGCATAGGTTGTTTTTAAGTCAGCGCTTGCTCCAGATATTTCATCTGTTCAATGATTTTGCCTATCCCCAACTCTTCAGCTAGCTTCAGCGCGTCAGTGTAAGCCTCTCTTGCCCTTTCGGTATCTCCCGCATCGTGTTCGAAGGCTGCTATGTCACTCAACGTGTACGCCACCTCTCCTTCGTCGCCGAGCTCTCTGAACATGTCTAGTGACAGGTACAGGTGCTTTCGGGCCTCGTCGGGATTCTTCATTGCGGCCCGGATTTTGCCGAGCGCTCTATAGGCACAACTTTCGCAGTACTTGGAGTCTATCTCAATTGCAAGTTCAATGGCTTTTTGGCAGTGTTCTTGCGCTTGGTCCAGACTGCCGAGATGCAGACCAATCTCGCTGAGGATTCTATAAACGTCGGATAGACCCTCTTTGTCCTCCAAATCAATGTACATTTTCAGTGCCAAGTAGAGGTGTTCCATCGCCTGGTTATATTCGCCTTTACCTCGATAGACCTCTCCCAGGTTGTTATGAGTTATCGCCGCTAGGGGTTTGTTTCCCAACCTCTGGAACAATGGAAGAGCCTTGTCATAGTGCCATATTGCCTCGTCATAATTGCCCTTGACATCTTGCACGAAGCCTAGTTCACCGTGGGAGACAGCAATGCGAATGATATCCCCGACTTCTTCAGAGGTTGCCAGACTATCGGTATAGTATTCACTTGCCTTGTCGTATTCGCCCTTGGATTTATGCGCGATTCCGAGCTTAATGTAAGATCCAGTGAGCCCAAGCCTATCTCCAATCTTCTTTCGCGTCTCGATGGCTTTCATGTAATGCTCGGTAGCCTTGTCGTAGTCACCCTTGCGCAAGTATATCAGCCCGATAGCATCGTAACAATCTGCGGTCTCTTTCTCGTGCCCCGTCCCTTTGACTATTGTAAGACCCCGTCGGGCGCTTTCTATGGCTCGCTCATATTCTCCCTGATGGGCGTAAATCCAGCTAAGATCCCCGTAAATTCTCGCCGTCTCAACTGAGACTTCCTCACCCAGTATCTGTATTCCTTCAGTGTAATGCTTTAGCGCTTGATCATATTGTCCTTTTCTCTCATGGCTCTCGCCGATCTTTCGCTGAACATCGGCTTCTTGTCGCGAACTCATCAGGAGAGATTCAGTTTCCAGGGCGGCTTTGTAGTTTTCTATAGCGTCATCGTATTCCCCTGCTATCATGCGGGCATCGCCGATAGCTATGCAAACTGACGCCCAGGTCTCTGCATCGAGCAGTTGAGGCCCGAGTTTCCCTAGCTGCCTCAGTATTGCACTGGACTGACCAGCATAAATCAATTGCTGCAGATTGCTTATGATGGTCTCCGCTGATTTTTGATATTCCTTGGCTTCGAAATAGTGGTGTGCTGCCTCGAGATAATCTTCTTGGCCGTGATAGTATCGCCCTGCGTTCTTATGCAATCTCGTCCTAAAGGCAGCATCCGTCCTAAGCCTATCATAGCAGAATTCTTCCAAAAGAGAGTGGAGGTATTTCTCTCCATAGTCAGACTCTTGCACGGCATACTTGCGTACGAGAGCATCCAGGGTGTGATCAACGTTTTCCATGCTTTCCTCAATTAATACTTCACCGATGCCCTCTTTGTCTACAGGGACTCTGAAGATAGAAATCGCCTTGAGCAATCTCTGTTCTTCCACGGACAGGGTTTCGTAAACGTTTCTTACCAGATACTCCTCCACCTTTTCCCCGAATGCCTGGTCTATGAACCCACTGACCTCATCGCTGTTCCATGCTCTGTTCTCCATCCAGGTGACGAATAGCTCCAGAAGCTTGGCGTTTCCCAGGGTCTGCTCGTATAGTTTGGCGAAGAGCTCTGCGCTTAGATGGATGCCACTTCTATTGAGCATGGCTTTGGCATCCTCTTCATTAAGGCCCGCTAGGGGCTCATAGTCCAGACCAATGGCATCGGCGAAGTGGGGGCTACGACGGCTCATCACCATGACTTTAGTGTTTTGCAGGCGGTCGTTGAATATCCCGAGCAAGGAATTGATTTTCTCGTCTTCGTCGGCTGCTTGAAAATCATCGAAGCACAACAGGTAGGAGCCTTGTTCCAAACTGTAAGTGAGGAGATTGATGGCCTCATTCACTCGGTATCCTTCCTCTGTCAACTTTTCGATGTTGAGGTCAAGGAATCTCTGCAACGAGTCATCCTGATTCGTGGCTAGAAACCCCCCTAGGGCCCAGATGACCGATTCCAGGTTGTCGTTCAAGCCTCTGTGGAAAGTATGCCAGAAGGTTTTCCTTTGAGATTGTTGGGCCACTAATTGAGCGCCCAGCATGGTTTTGCCCACGCCGGCTGAGCCCCCTACAATGACTATGTTCTGAGAATCGAGCCTCCTCTGGTATTCATCAAGCTCCTTTTTTCTCCCAATGAAGTTGCTGCTGCCGGGGATGGACTCCAGTCGCAAGGATCTGGAGATAGGCTTGGTGAGCTTCAAGAGAACTCCATCTGGGGACCTCATGAAGAGCACAGGGATACCCCAATCCCTGCTATCTGCCCCACAGTCAATGTAGATTCCTCTGCGGGCTTCGGATATGGCCGTATCCACGGGGTACCCTACTGCCAGGGCACGGTAGAACTCCCTGGAGAACTTGATGGCCGTGTCATCGTAGATACTGTATTGCATGGCCACCACTGCGGGCAGTCCCCGGCGCACCAGATTGGGGGCCAGCCCCACGATGGGCGACGGTCTCCCGACCGAGCCCGGTTGGGTTGACGAGCTGGCCGCGCTCTGGCAAGCGTTGAGAACCACCAGTTTGGTGGAGTCGTTGCCGAGGAAAAACTCGCGGAAGGTTCTGTCGTTGATCAGCCGGAATCGGCGATCATCGTCCTCAATCACCAGATACGCCTTAGCGGAGCCATCATCCTTGAAAGCTCCATGTCCGATGAAGTGGACGATGTGCGGTTGGTATCGGCGCAGTTTCTCGCGGATTTCACTGGCAATGGCGTGATCGAGGAATTCCAACTGCACCAAGCCATCCTTTTCCCACTCCTCCAGAGCTTGTCTTAGTACTTGCTTCTCTTTCTCGGCATCCAGCTCAGGCATACCAAGTTCGGCCAGGTTCACCGGATTGGAAATGACCACCAGCACTCTGAGTGTGGATTGGATGGTGATCGAGCGGGGAGGCTCTGGCACTTGGATGTACCGAGTTATGGGAGTTTCCGGTGAGACGCCCAGGAAAAGATCATTCAGTTCGTCGTAGAGGTATTCCCAGGGGATGGCGCCAAGTTCGGATGGTTCAAGGCGTAACCTGATGCGTAGCCCTTTCCCTTGTGCTCTGGCATGCCCTAGACTGGCTCTGTAGACATCCTCTATCTCGTCACTGAATAGCTGCTGGAAAAGCATCCTGCCTAGGTTGGTAAAGAGTTCCTCATCAGTATCTTCGGCCTGGATCCTGGCCATAGCATGTTGGATGCGGTCGTAAGTGGAGTTGAAATGCAGAACTCCCTGAGCTTCACCGCCGCTTGCCGAGATTACCCGCGTGGGGTATCCATCGGCGGTTTCTTGCATTATTAGTAACTCAAAGTCGTCGTATCTCATTTTGCCTCAGCCCTTTCTCGGATTCCCTATGCTGTTGACTATACTATTTAACAGGTCTCCCTCAAGGCTGTTAGTGAGTCTTAAGTACTAAGGGGAGGTAGATTCTCCATCGGATAGGCCGAATCCCTCCTCGTGGCCCCTGCAATGCGGATGTGGGAATTGGCGTAGAGGTGGCAGCATAGTAAGCGGCGATGAATTCGTTCCACTGGGTGTCCGCGGCGAACGATAGTTGGTCGTCAGTATACCAATCGCGCACTTTTACAGTTTGGATGAGACCTTCTTCGTTTTCCAACGTCATCTGCAAGTCCTGCCCCAGGGGAAGGTAGATGGATATCCCTCTGGCATTAGCCAAATTCCAGTATTCCAAAGGCTCGGTTATCACCCACGGATAGCCGCTGCGATGCTGCTCCGCGATGACTGTGCCGTCTTCGGATTCGAGCGCGTCTATTACCGACTGAGCAGCAGTCAGGATCGCGCCGTCTGTCACGTTCTCTTGGATTTTCGATGCGAAGTCATACAAATCAATGTAGCCGTCTGTCTGATCCTCAAGTCTGAAGTCGCTGTCATAGTCGAATTTTTGAGTCAGGAGATAGGCGTCTTCTGTTTGCAATACGGTCTCGGCCGAGACCAGGCCGTTTATCAACGCCCTAGCCAGGCTATCAACTGCCACTGAGACCTCTTCGATCTCCGTTAGATCAAGGGCCGATATAGTCGAGGGATGCCCAAGCAACGGTAAAGACGCCGTGTACTCGTTGACAATCTCTACCGCTAACTCTCTGGGTTGAGTAGAGGCAGTGATGGAGTTGAGGTATTGGTCATAGGGTGTAGAACCCCAGGCTTCGTTTTCGGAACCGACGAAATAGTTGGCATAGTCTTTGATCTCGTAGACCTCTTCGAGCATCCCCATCAAGCAGGCATCGTAGAATACTACATCTATTCTTTCGCTGCCTTCCTTGGTTATGCCGGAGAAGGCAAGTCTCATTTCCTCGCTGGACAAGTAGTTATAATCATCGGAGAAATCCCAACTGAGGCCGGTGCCTCCTCGGACGTGGTAGCTGCGGCGGAGGGGAATGAAATAATCATCTCGGTTAGATAGGGCTACTCTCTGTCCAGATGTATCAGGGAAGGTCGGGGACCACCCGCCGCCGTGGTCCAGAATCGAAAGGAAGTAGTTTTCGGCAGGATAGTTATCCCTGGCCCAAGTAACGAAGTTGACGAGGGTGTCGGGGTTGCCCATGTCCAGCTCACCGGGATTCCAGGTCACTTCTTGGACTGGTGATGTTATCAGGTCACTGTCATCATATTCGACTGCATAGAGCCGCGTGTTTTCAATGCCCTCATCCTTATCGAAACACTGCTGTCCGTCGCTCGACAGTAGGGAACAGCGATCCCAGAGCGTAAGGATGTTGACATCGGGATTTTGAGCCGCTTTCTCCATGCTGTTGAAGGCTTCTTCCATAAAGGGATCCAGGTCGTTGTCGCCGTTGAGGTAGACCATGAAGGTCCAGGATGGCACCTTGGTCGTCGTTTGAGCGCTGTTGTTGCTGTAGTCGCTTTCTGCAAGGCTGCTGTTGATCTGAATAGTATTAGTCAGGACAGTTCCACTAGGTGTTGTGGATGGGATCGCGGCCACCAGCGTGAACTGACCTGAGTCGCCTCCAGCGAGTGCACCTATCTCCCAAGTCACGGTGTTCTCAACTACAGTTCGAGAGAAGGGGGCTGTGTCGGATACATAGGTTGTGGCTGGAGGCAAAATGTCGGTGATTGTCATGTTTGGGGCGTCTGTGTTGCTTTCGTTGCGATAGGATATGGTATAGATGATATTCGACCCTGGGGGGGCTTTTGTCGGAGCTTCTTTGGAGACAGCCACGTCTCCCAAGAACTCTCCGTATATTTCCCAGAGGAGAGCATGATAGTTCCTGTCATCCTGCCAGACCACCAGACATTGATCCTCAAGAGTGTTATGGGACAGAACTGGGTATCTTTGATTGTCTGGGGATATAGAGATGGGGAAGTTGTCACCGTTCATCTCCCCGGCGCTGGTGACCCGCTGCCCATAGATGTCAAAAGCGGTGCCGATCGAGTTTCTGTTATCACCCCACACGACCAGATAGTCGTTGTCGAAGCTGCTATAGGCTACATCGGGATACCATTGGAGACTCTGGGCATCGGAGATGGAGAAGCTGTCGCCCTGCAGTTCGCCTTCAGGAGACAGTTGCTGACCATAGATGTCTCCGCCAGCGGCTGCTGCGCTTCGGTTGTCCCACCAAACCGCCAGGTATTGGCTTCCGCTGCTGTTGTAAGCCAAGGCAGGATACCACTGCCGCGACGGATCTTGTGCTATGGGGAACTCTTCACCTGTCGGCGAGCACTGGCCTGAGATCCTGCGTCCGTAGATGTCCCAGTTCACATCTCGATAATCTTGCCAGATGACCAGAAACTCATTGTTTATGCTATTGTAGACAACATCAGGGCGTTCCTGGTTATCCTCGGCGACGGTTATCGGGAAGATGTCACCCTGGTCGCCATCAGGAACTATGCAGCGTCCATAGATGTCCCAATTTCCATTGCGATGGTCTTGCCAGACTATCAGGTATCTATCTTGGTCGCTGTCACTGCCATAGGCCAGGGCAGGAAAACATTGGTCGCTGGCCGCTACTGATATCTCAAAATTGTCCTCTGACAGTGTTCCCTTGTTTGAGATACTTTGCCCGTAGATGTCCCAATTTCCATGTCGAGAGTCTTGCCAGACTGCCAGGAACTCGCCCTGGGTGTTGCTGGCTACAGCGGGAAAGTACTGGTCGCTTGCTGCGGTAGAGATGGGGAAGTTGATGCTTGGGAGCGTACCTCTGATGTCCACGATCTGACCGTAGATATCATAATCGGTGTTGGCTGCGTTCCTTTCATCTTGCCAGACCACCAAGTGACTTTGAAAGCCATCGTAGGCTGCCGCAGGGTGTGTCTGGAAAATAGGGGTGGTGACCAGAGGAAAGCTGCTATCCAGAGATTCTCCCTGGTTTGAGAGCCGCTGCCCATAGATGTCCTCTTCGACGAAATCGTAATGCCGGCTATCCTGCCAGACGGCTGAGTATCCGTCTTTGCCGTAGGCCAGGGCCGGGCGCTCTTGGTTATTGGGGGCTGCTGAGATAGAGAAGTTCACAGCAGGGTCGGCGCCGGGATCCCCAGTCTGGCCCAGAAGCTCCCCCTGTCCTGAGACTAGCTGAGCGAATATGTCCAGACCTCCGTGCCGCATATCTTGCCAAGCTGCTAGATACTGATTCGTACCGCTATCATAGATGAGCATGGGGTGGTCTTGATCACTTGCGGCTCTGGATACGGCAAAGTTGACAGCAGGATCAGCGCCGGGGTTGTCTTGGCTGTCCAGCAGCTCCCCTTGGGATGACACTCGCTGCGCGTAGATGTCAAAGCCGGTGCTGGCTGAGTTCTTGTTGTCGGCCCACGTTGCCAAGTACTCGTTGTTTTCACTGTTACAGGCCACATCGGGATAGCCCTGAAAGCCATCTGCAGTGGAGATAGGAAAGTTGTCCTTCAGCAAAGCGCCGCTCGGAGAGACAATCTGTCCGTAGATGTCCTCGCCCGAGGTTTGCGAGTTTCTGCTGTCCCACCACACCGTCAAGTATTGATTGGCAACGCTGTTATAAGCCACAGCGGGATACCACTGGCGACCAGGTGTTCTGGAAACGGGAAAATCGTTGTCTAGCTGTGTGCAATAATCTGAAATCTTGCGTCCATAAATGTCCCAATCTCCGTGACGGTAATCCTGCCAGACTACCAGGTACTCACTAGTGGTGCTATTATAAGCGACATCAGGATACTGTTGATCGCTTGCGGTGGTGATGATAGGGCAATCGCTAGTTCCTATGTCCCCATTGCCTGCGATCAGCCGTCCGTAAACGTTGTAGCCAGTCATAATCCGATCCCTGTCATCCCACCACACCACAAGGTACTCATCTTGGGAGCTATTGTAGGCCACCTTAGGATCGCGCTGATCGCTGGACACGGTTGATATGGGGAAATTGTCCCCGTTGAGCTCGCCGCCCACAACCCACTGCCCGTATATGCGCCAGCTTTCATCCTCTGAGTTCTCCCAGACAGACAGACACCGGCCTTCTGGGCTACAGGCGATGGCCGGGTTTCTCTGCCTGCCGTTGGGCACAAGGCTAATAGGGAAGTCGCCATTGATGCTGCTCTCCTGCATTTCTTGGGTCTGCAGATTAGCAGTGTTTGTCTCCCATTTGGCCTGTGTCATTAGGGGCATGGAGGTCAACAGTATCAAGAAGATCGTCAGAACTGATACCGCCCGATGGAGTAGCGGGACTGTGGCCAACTGATCCGAGTAGGAGTGTCCAATTTGCTCTTGTTCATACTTCTTAGTAATCATTTTTCTACCCCCTTGAAAGAGTGCTGGTAAGCACTGTAAATCCATTGAAATAAGTAGAATCAACATAATTATACCATAAAATCGCTAAAATTGCAAGGGGCAATTTTATGGAAACTTGGGTAGGGTTGGGTTCTCAGCAACTTCCTTGTCTACCACATTATATAGTGAGTAGCTAGATCAGTAACCACTACATATAGTATATTGGATGACTTCAAGTAGTCCGAGGCAGCTCAGAACCCTCCTTAGACAACAAGAAAAAGTAACGAGTTTGACATTATGGCTAACTTGAACTAAAATGACAGTGTTATCGCAATCTAGGTTTGCAAGGGGGGATTTGGCTATGTCAATGACCAGCGCAGAGATTAGACAATCTTTTTTGGATTTCTTCGCCAGCAAAGAACACGCCATAGTGCCCAGCGCGTCGCTGGTGCCTGGCGATGATCCCACACTGTTGTTCACCAACGCAGGAATGAATCAGTTCAAGAACATCTTCTTGGGCTTGGAGAAGAGGGAGTACACGCGGGCTGCCGATACCCAAAAGTGCATGCGGGTCTCTGGTAAACATAATGACCTGGAGGATGTAGGCTACGATACTTACCACCACACTTTCTTCGAGATGCTCGGCAATTGGTCTTTTGGCGATTATTACAAGAGGGAGGCCATCGCTTGGGCCTGGGAGCTGCTCACCGAGGTATGGGGGTTGCCCAAAGACCGGCTCTGGGCTACGGTCTTCAAAGATGATCAAGGTAAGTTGGAAGCTGACGAGGAGGCGGCTCGTTACTGGACAGAGGTAACGGACATAGCCCCCGACCAAATCCTCCATTTTGGCCGTGAGGACAATTTCTGGGAAATGGGTGACACCGGCCCCTGTGGCCCTTGCAGCGAAATCCACCTCGACAGAGGAGAGGACGCCTGCGATTGCAAAGACGATCCCAATCATGTTTGCGGTGTGAATGGCGGCTGCAGGCGCTATCTTGAACTGTGGAACCTGGTCTTCATCCAGTACAACAAGGATGATAGCGGGATTCTCCATGATCTGCCTGCCAAGCATGTTGATACTGGTCTGGGCTTTGAGCGAATCGTGGCCGTTTTGCAGGATGTCGTTTCCAATTACGGCACCGATCTGTTTACCTCAATCATGGACCATGTTCAAGCAGTGCTTGGGCATAGTGACCTTGAGCGCGAAGAGAACATCGTGGCCTATCGAGTTATCGCCGACCACGGTCGTGCAGTGACCTTTTTGATAGGCGATGGGGTGTTGCCAGGCAACGAAGGCCGCAACTATGTGCTGCGAATGATCCTGCGTCGCGCGGCCCGCTTTGGCCGCAAGATAGGCTTCCCCGGCCCGTTCTTGGGCGAGGTTGCAAAGGTGGTGATTGGAGAAATGGGGCCTTACTTCGGTGAGTTGGAGGCCAGGCGGGAGTTCATCTTGCAGACCATCAGCCAGGAGGAGGAGCGGTTTCAGCACACGCTGGACGTGGGACTGAATCTGCTGGATGTCGTGACTGATGACCTGAGCGCGCGGGGGGAAGCCGTGATTCCGGGCGACCAGGCTTTCAAGCTGTACGACACTTATGGTTTCCCGTTGGACTTGACCAGGGACGTGGCCAAAGAGCGAGGATTCAATGTGGACGAAGAGGGCTTCGTAGCCGCGCTGGAGAAACAGCGAGAACGGGCTCGGGCCACCCAGCGATTTACTTTGGAGGTGGAGGAGAAACTGGCAATCTACAGCGATCTTCTGGATGAACTGAAGCAGACGGGATCGCTGCCTGGGAGCGGCGTGGAGCATCTCTACAGCGAGGGAACAGAGGCTAGGGCGAAGATAGCGGCTATAATGCGGGATGGCCAAGTGGTTGACTCAGCGCAAGAGGGCGATGAGGTCGAGTTGGTACTGACCGCGACTCCTTTCTACGTGGAGAGTGGCGGCCAGGTCTGCGATACCGGCGTGATTGTCCAGGATGGGGACTGGGAAGTGGCAGTTAGCGATGTCCGACAACCGCTCTCAGGCCTCATCGTCCACATCGGGAGGGTACTATCTGGCGAGCCGCAGGTGGGCGATAATGTTCAGGCTATGGTAGACATTGAACGGCGCGCAGACATCGCCCGCAACCCCACCGCCACCCATCTCTTGCACAACGGACTGCGTCGCACCCTGGGCCAGCACGTTCAACAGGCCGGCTCCCTGGTGGCCCCCGACCGCTTGCGTTTTGACTTCACCCATTCGACCATGCTTACTCAGGACGATTTGGGCCTGATCGAGCAGTTCGTCAACGAAACCATCCTGGCCAACTACCCCGTGCAGGTGATCCACCGTGGTTACAAAGAGGCCATCGCTGCAGGGGCCATCGCTCTATTCGGCGAGAAGTATGGCGAGCAGGTGCGAGTACTTACCATCGGCGATCCCAATGAACCATTCAGCCAGGAGCTTTGCGGCGGCACCCACGTGAATCGTACCAGCGAGATTGGCTCCTTCCATATCGTCTCCGAATCGAGTATCGGGGCGGGCCTGCGACGCATCGAGGCGGTTACGGGCCGGGGTGCTCACGAATTCGTACAAAGTCGGATGAGGGTTTTGGAAGCAGCCGCGGCGTCCCTCAGTTGTTCTCCCGACGAGGTGGAGCAAAAGGTGTTGGCCCTTCAGAGCGAGCTCCAGGGGCAGGCCAAAGAAGTTGCTCGCTTGCGTCGGGAGATCGCCCTGCGAGATTTCGAGGGACTGCTCTCTCAGGTGCAGGAACTGAGCGGGGTAAGAGTCCTAGCGGCCCAGGTTAAGGCTGCCGACATGGATATCCTGCGGGAGATGAGCGATTGGTTCCGCAACCGCATGGGGTCTGGAGTCATCGTCCTGGGGGCGGTGATGGCAGCGAAACCCAATTTCGTGGCTGCTGTCACTCCTGATTTGGTGGAGCGAGGTCTTCATGCAGGCCGGCTCGTAAAGCAAGTGGCTCAGGTAGTGGGTGGTGGAGGGGGAGGCAGGCCCACTCTGGCCCAGGCTGGCGGCCGGGATACAGACCGCATCGAGGAGGCTTTGCGCCTGGTGCCCGATCTGGTTGAGAGGGGGCTCAGTTGACAACGGCTGCCGCTACGCAGGTCATCCATTTGGAAGTTGACGACGATATCACCACCGTTCGTGCCCGTCTGGAAAAGGCCGAGGCTCCACGCGTGCTGCTGGTGGTGCCGCCAAGATGCCAGGCCCTCAACAGTTTGCTTGATTTCAAGCTGCTTCAACGTTACGCCGAATCTCTGGCTCTGGAAGTGGCCCTGGTTACCAACTCCAGCGAGAGACGGGTTCTGGCTCGTCAATTGGGCTTTTCAGTTTTCGTCACGGAGAGGTGGGGGCAGAATAGAACCAAATGGCGCCAACCGAAGGCCATGCCCAGGTGGGGAAAGCGCCTAAGCTGGGGCGAGCGTATCTTTGGTGCTTTTGTCTTCCTTGTGGCCCTCTTGGCTTTGTTGGCGGCCGCTCTGTTGATCGTGCCCAGTGCTGAGATCACTTTGGTCCTGGCTAATGAGGCAGTTGATGCTACTGTGCGGGTTCAAGCTGATCCTGAGTTGGATATGATTGACTATGAGGCGGGCCAGATTCCGGCCCGGGTGGTGCAAGTTCAGGTCGAGGGGAAGGCTCAGATCCCAGTTAGTGGAACGAAAGATGCTCCCGATGAGCCAGCCAGGGGACTGGTCTACTTCATAAACAACATAAACCAACCAGTGACTGTGCCTGAGGGGACGGTGGTCGCTACCTCAGCCGGATCCACTATCCGATTTACCACCGTTGAGGAAGTGACTGTGCAAGGGACAGTGGGGGCTGTCGGCGAGGTAGAGGTAGTAGCCGTTGATCCAGGGCCCAGTGGCAATGTAGCAGCCAACTTGATCAATATGATCCCAGGGTCTCTCTCTCTGCAAGTCAGGGTAACTAATCCTGAGCCAATGGAGGGGGGCAGCGTCAAGCAGGTGGGGATGGTCACCACGGCCGATCAGGAGCGACTCAAAGATGTCCTCTTGCAACAACTGCAGCAGGCAGCCTACTCTCAACTGAGTGGGTTGCTCGATGAAGGGGAGTTCTTGGCCTCTGAATCCGTGGTGATGGGTCAGATTGTGACTGAAGAGTACGACATACCTGTCGAGGAGCAGGCCGACGTCCTCACCTTGGAGATGGGAGTGATGTTCCGAGGCACGGCTGTTGAGGAGGAGAATGCTAATTCTCTGATTCGGGCGACCCTCGAGGCTGTGGCGTCCGAGGGTTTCGCTTTGGAGAGCCAAGACCTGCAATATCAGAGAGGGGAGATCGCCGATGTGGAGGATGGAAAGGTGTCCTTCGTCATGAAGGGGACTGGCTCAGTGATGGCCGAGATTGATGAGGCGGCTGTCAAAGAGGCCATCAGGGGCAAACCTTTGGAGCTGGCTGGGAAATACCTGAGTGAAAACCTGCGTTTGGAAGAGGCGCCTGTCGTTGAGGTTACACCCACCTGGTGGCTAGAACGAATGCCGTGGTTTAGCTTCCGTATCAACATCTCAACCCAGCAGGAAGAATGATGCGCGTTTTGGCTTTGGATGTGGGGGATAAGCGTGTTGGCGTGGCCATCAGCGATCTGACTCAGTTCCTCGCTCGCAGCCTGAAAGTCATCCAGAGGGCCCCTCTGGATGACTTCGCCGCTGTGACGCGATTGGTTGAGGAGTACCAGGTAGAGAGGGTTGTGGTGGGCTACCCTCGTAGCCTGGATGGGACGGTCGGCGAGCAGGCAGAGAAGGTTGAGCGCTATGCGGAGGGTTTGGCTAAGGCGCTAGACGTGCCGGTGGTTTTGTGGGATGAGCGCTTTTCCACCGTCAGCGCTGAAAGGTTGATGCGAGAGGCGGGTCTGAGGGGCAAGAAGAAACGAGAGAGAATTGACGCCGTGGCTGCTGCGGTGATATTGCAAGACTATTTGGATTCACGCTAGAAACTGGCAATAATCTTATGAAATACTTAGAAACACATAGAAATCAATAGAAATAGCTTGTAAAAGCAAGAATAGTAATAATCTGGTAGATGAAGAGAGAGCGAGGCTCGTTTATGAAAAAGAGCTCCTTAGTACTGGTTCTTGGGTTAACGATGCTCATGCTGGTGAATGTGGGGTGTAGTAGCCTGGGCCAGGGGGAGGGAGATATCGCTGAGGCGTTGGACGACTTGCTGCTGAGGGTCTACCTGGCCTTTCACCAAGATGATATCTCCAAACCAGCCAGCGATGATCCCACGCCGGTAGTCTTCGTCGTTGAGCCAGGGGATACGGCGGGCGACATAGCCCTGCGGCTGAAGCGGTGGGGCTTAATCACTGACGCCGAGCTCTTCCGTCAGTTGGCTCAGTACGAAAAGGCCGATAGCAAGCTGGAGGCTGGCCGCTATGCGCTGCGGGCAAACATGACCATGGGGGAGATCATCGAGGCTCTGCAGCACGGGCGACTTGAGGAGATCGCGGTGACCGTTCCTGAGGGCTGGCGAGCCGAACAGATCGCCGAGATGCTGGTGGAAGAAGTGGGCGTGGACGGTCATCAGTTTTTAGACTTAGTTGAAAGCGGCTATTTCGATCATGAGTTTCTGCAGGACCGACCGCCGGAAGCTACTTTGGAGGGGTTTCTCTTCCCCGACACCTATCTCCTCCCAGTCCAGCCCGCCGCCCTCGACATAGTTGAGCGGATGCTGGCCGATTTCGATAAGCGATTCACGGCAGAGATGCGCCAGGCAGCCGTGGAGCAGGAGATGAGCATTTACCAGGTGGTGACTCTGGCTGCCATCGTAGAGCGGGAAGCAGTGGTGGCGGAGG